>JBOHMF010000113.1:0-10992 GCA_050730055.1 Allostellaceae bacterium | reverse complement strand
ACCCTCTCCCCGCATGCGGGGAGAGGGAGAATGGGCATTCAGCGTGCCGCCAGCCGGCGCTCGACAAGGCGCGCGAAGAGGCTCGCGCCAAGCGGCAGGATGGCGTCATTGAAATCATAGCCTGGGTTGTGGACCTCGCAGCCGCCCGGCTTGTCGCCGTTGCCGATCTGGATGTAGGCGCCGGGGCAGCACTCCAGCATCGCCGAGAAATCCTCCGAGGCCATGACGAGACCACTCTCGCGGTTGACCGCTTCGGGACCGACCAGCTCGGCGGCGGTGTCGGCGATAAAGCCGGTCTCCTCCGCGTTGTTGACGAGGGGCAGAAAGCCGCGGCGGAAATCGAGTTCGGCCTTGGCGCCAAAACCGGCGGCGATGCCCTCGGCGAGACGCCGCATGTTGTTCTCGATCAGATCGAATGTGGTGCGGGTAAAGGCGCGTGCGGTGCCGCGCAGCACGGCATGCGGGGGGATCACGTTGTAGGCTTCGCCGGCATGGATCTGGGTCACGCTGACGACGGCGGTATCAAGGGGCGACAGATTGCGCGCCACAATCGTCTGCAACGCGGTGGCGATGTGGCAGGCCACGACAACCGGATCGATCCCGGCTTCCGGGCGGGCGCCGTGCGCGCCGCGGCCGGTGACGTGGATATCAAAAAAAC
Source organism: Allostellaceae bacterium (assembly GCA_050730055.1). Lineage (GTDB taxonomy): Bacteria > Pseudomonadota > Alphaproteobacteria > ATCC43930 > CGMCC-115725 > AP-15. The sequence goes on along the minus strand of JBOHMF010000113.1, from coordinate 10,334 downwards.
CGCCGCCCGCCATCATCGCCCCGGGGCGGATGGCAAAGCGGCCGACCGCCAGATGCGGCCGGTTGTGCATGCCAAAGATCGCCGCGCACGGGAAGCGCTCAAAAAGGCCGTCCGAGATCATCGCGTTGGCGCCGCCCAACCCTTCTTCGGCAGGCTGAAAGATGAAGTGGACGGTGCCATCAAAGGCGCGCGTCTCGGCGAGATAGCGGGCAGCGCCGAGAAGCATTGTCGTGTGCCCGTCATGACCGCAGGCGTGCATCCGCCCCTCGTTCTGCGAGCGGTAGGCAAAATCGTTCTCTTCCCGGATCGGCAGGGCGTCCATGTCGGCCCTGAGGCCGATGGTGCGCGGCGAGCGGCCAGCCTTCAAAACGCCGACGATCCCGGTCTTGCCGACGCCGCGGTGGACCGTGATGCCAAAACCGGCAAGCTTCTCGGCGACGAGATCGGAGGTCCGGCTCTCCTCAAAGCCAAGCTCGGGGTGGGCATGGATGTCGTGGCGCCAGGTGACGAGGTCGTCGCGGAACGCATCGATGCTCGGAATGATTTGCATGGCCGCCTCTGGTTCGTGTAATGCGCGATTGTGGACGAAGCCGAGGCGTCTGGCAATGCCAATCGGGACCGAGGCGCGGCTCTATTTTCTCCCTCGCAAACGGGGCCTCATAGGGGACGGTGGATCGGATCGATCCAGCGGATTTCCCGCGGGCGCTCGACCGGCTCGATGTCGAGGTTGACGACAACAGCCTCATTGTCGCTGCGCACCAGCACGCACTCCAGTGTCTCGTCGGAGGAGGCGTTGATCTCCTGATGCGGGACATAGGGCGGGACAAAGACGAAATCGCCCGGGCCGGCCTCGGCGACGTATTCGAGCCGCTCGCCCCAGCGCATCCGGGCCCGCCCTTTGAGGATGTAGATGACGCTTTCGAGCGCCCCGTGGTGATGGGCGCCGGTCTTGGCATCGGCGTGGATCTTGACCGTGCCGGCCCAGATCTTCTGCGCCCCGACGCGCGCCCGGTTGATTGCCACGGCGCGCTCCATGCCCGCGGTCTGCGCCGTATTGGGGTCGAGCCGGTCGCCCGGGATGACCTGGATGCCGTGGGTTTTCCAGTCGATCGGCTCGTGCATCTGGCTCATCGCGATCCCTCGTTTGCTGCGGCGCGATTCCTGATATGGTTTTTTGCAGTGCGATTCAACAGATCCAATCGTCATTTAAGATCTTATAGGCATTATTTTTTGTTAAATTGGAGGTAAAACCGCGATGAAACTCGCCGTTCCCGACCTGATCTCGAATTCCTATTTTCCGGCCGCGGCGGCGGTCGAGCTCGGGTTTTTCCGTGACGAGAGGCTTGATGTCAGCCTCGAACTGATCTTCCCGGTTGATGCCGCCTATCGCGCGCTTCGAGAGGGGAAAATCGATTTTGTCGGCGGGGCGGCGCATGCCGCGCTCGCCGCCTTTCCCGAATTCCGTGGCGTCAAGCTCCTCTGCGCCCAGGCGCAGGGGATGTACTGGTTTCTCGTCATGCACGCCGATCTCAAACCCGCGCGGGGCGATCTGTCGGTTGTGCATGGCCGGCGCATCGGCGCCGCGCCGTGGGTCGAGATGGGGTTGCGCCAACTCCTCGCCGAAGCCGGGGTCGATCTCGAACGCGACCGGGTGACGATCATGCCGGTGCCGGGCGCGAGCGGCAGCGATGTCAATTTTGGTCTCAACGCCGCGCGGGCGCTCGAAGAGCGCCAGATCGACGGGTTCTGGGCCAACGGCATGGGGGCCGAGATCGCGCTGACGCGCGGCGTCGGCACGATCGTCCTCGATGTGCGCCGCGGCGACGGGCCAAAAGCCGCCTTCAACTACACGATGTCGGCGATCGCCGCGACCGACCGTCTGATCGCGGACGCGCCCGAGACCGCCGCCGCGGCGGTTCGCGCGATCGTCAAGACGCAACGCGCCTTAAAGGCGGATGTCGGGCGCGCCGCCGAGGCCGGCCGCCGGCTGTTTCCGCCGCAGCCGGCGGCGCTGATCGCCGGCATCATCAGCCGCGATCTTCCCTACTACGACGCCCAAATCTCGCGCGATTTCATTACTGGCATGAAGCGCTTCTGCCGCGCCATCGGCATCCTCAAGGGCGATCCTGCCTATGAGGAGATCGTCGCCACTCGGTTTGCCCCGCTCTGGGCGGGTTGAGGGGCGGCTCCGCTCGCCTGCGCCGCCCGGATCGCCTGCCAGAGGCGCAACGGCGTCGCCGGCATCGCGGTGTCGCGCACGCCCAATGGAGACAGTGCGTCGAGGATGGCGCTGACGACAACGGCCAAGGCCGGAGTGCAGCCGCCCTCGCCGCCGGCCTTGATGCCATACGGGTTGGTCGGCGACAGCACCTCGACGATCCCGGTCTTGAACGCGGGCAGGGTATCGGCGCGCGGCATCGCGTAATCCATAAACGAGCCGGCGAGCGGCTGGCCCGACAAGGGATCGATCGCGCATTCCTCCAGCAGCGCCTCGCCGATCGCCTGGGCGGCGCCGCCGTGGGTCTGGCCGTGCACGATCAGCGGGTTGATGCACCGTCCCACGTCATCGACGACGGCATAGCGGGTCAAAGCGAGCGCGCCGGTTTCAGGATCGATCTCGACCTCGCAGACGGCGCAGCCGTTCGGAAACACGGGATCGTGCATCTCGTGCGTTGCGGCCGCCGTGAGACCGTACTTCAGATCGTCAGGCAGATCCGTGCGCAGCGCCGCCTCCCGTGCCAGTTCAAACAGGTCAAAGCTGCGGTTCCGCTGCGGCGCCGCCAAGCGGCCGTCACGGAACTCGACCATTCCGGCTTCGACTTCAAGAAGATGCGCGGCGATTTTTTGCGCCTTGGCGATCAGGGCCGGCGCCGCCTGCGCAAACAATGTCGCGGCATGACGCATCGAGCGGCCGGAATGCGAGCCGCCGCCGACGCTGACCACGTCGGTGTCGCCCATCACGATGTCGATGCTGTCAAACGGCACCTCGATCAGCGCCGCGACGACCTGGGCGAAACTGGTCTCGTGGCCCTGTCCGCTCGGCCCGGTGCCGATGACGACGCGGACGCGGCCCTCCGGGGTCACGGTCCATTCGGTGCGCTCGCGCGGCGCGCCAATCGAGGATTCGACGTAGTTGGCGAGACCCAGCCCGAGCAATCGGCCGCGCGCTCGGGCGTTCTCGCAGCGAACGGGAAAACCGTCCCAATCGGCCAGCCGCATCGCCAGGTCCATGTTGGCCGCGTAGGTGCCGCTGTCATAGACCGCGCCGACCGCGTTCCGGTACGGCATATGCTCGGGCGGCACAAGGTTCCGGCGGCGTAAGGCTACGCGGTCGAAACCGAGCCGACGGGCCGCCTCGTCGATCAGCCGCTCGATCGCATAGGTGACCTCGGGCCGGCCCGAACTGCGATAGGCGTTGGTCGGCATGGTGCTGGTAAAGACGGCGCGCGAGCGCAGAGTGGCGGCCGGAATGACATAGGGGCCGGTGATCAGCGCCGACCCCTTGCCAAGCGGCGACAAGGAGGCGCAGCGCGCCCCGACATTGCTGATGTTGTCGGCGCGCATCGCCAGAAATGTCCCATCGGCAGCAAGCGCCAGCGCGACCTTGGTGACGAGATCGCGGCCCTGAAAATCGGTGAGAAGCGCCTCCGAGCGGGTCGCCGTGTACTTGACCGGCCGGCCGAGTTTTCGCGCCGCCCACAGTACCAGGCCGAACTCGACATAGACGCGGTTGCGCGTGCCAAAATTGCCGCCGACATCGTAGGATAGGACTCGAACCTGATCCGGTTTGACACCGAGTACGGCAGCCAGCTCGATCTTTTGCCGCACCGCCCCGCCGCTGCCGGCGATCAGCGTATAGCGGCCGCTGTCGGGATCGTACTCCCCGAGCGCGGCGCGCGGCTCCATCGGCACGCCGGTGACGCGACCGATCGACAATTCCATCGCCACAACATGGGCGGCAGCGGCAAAGGCGCGCCCGGTCGCGGCCGCATCGCCAAAGCGGGTATCGACCAGGACGTTGTCGGGGACCTCGTCCCAGAGCGTCGGCGCACCCGGCGCCAGCGCGGCTTCCGCTTCCGCAACAAAGGGCAGCGGGTCATAGCCGACCGTGACCCATTCGGCCGCGTCCTGCGCCTCGGCCAGGGTCTCGGCAACGACCATCGCCACCGCCTCGCCGACATGACGCACCTTGTCCATCGGCAGCAGCGGCTGCGGGCCGATAAAGATCGCGCCGCCGCCGGGTCCGGTCAGCTTCAGATCGGTGCGGGTCGAGGGCACCGGGTTGTGCGGAATGGCGGCGAGAGCCTCAGCGGCGCAATCCGCTCCGCTCAGGACCGCGAGCACCCCGGGCATCGCCCGCGCCGGCGCTGTCTCGAGCCCCGTGATCCGCGCGTGCGGATGAGGGGATCGCACCATTATGGCAAAGGCTTGCCCCGGTTTGTTGAAGTCATCCGTGAACCGGCCGCGACCGGTCAACAGGCGCTGATCCTCGCGGCGGCGGACCGGTTGACCGATCGTGCCAAGCCGCAAGGCTTTGACCGGTCCCGCGGTATCATTCATCGGGCTTCCTCCCCGTCGCCGCACAGCATACCCGCGCCGGCCTCGCGAAGCAGCTTTCCAAACAGGCGGAACTCGGCCTCGCGCGGCGAACCCTTGCGCCAGGCGAGGGCAATCTCGCGCGCAGCGGCGGGGGTGGCGAGCGGTCGGGCAGCGAGCGCGGGATCGTTGCCGATCTCGCTCTCCAGCGCCAGCGCCGGCACCAGGGTGACGCCAAGACCGCCCGCGACCATCGCCACCAGGGTCTTGAGGCTCGTCCCCTGAAACACCTCGTGGCGGCCGGGTCCGGCCAGCTCGCAGGCTTGGAGCGCATGCTGGCGCAGGCAATGCCCGTCTTCGAGCAGCAGCATTTCGGCCTCGGCGAGGCGTGCCGGAGCGACCACGGGCGCCTGGGCGAGCGGGTGGTTCGCCGGACAGACAAGAAAAAGAGAATCCTTGCCGAGCGGCACCATCGCCAGATCGCCGGTCTCATAGGGCAGAGCCAGCAGGATCAGGTCGAGGCGACCCGCGTCCAGACCGGCGATCAGCTCGGCCGTCTGCTCCTCGCGCAGATAGAGCCGCAGGCGCGGATGGCGCGCGCGGATCAACGGCAGGGCCGCAGGCAGGAGATAGGGGCCGATCGTCGGGATGACGCCGAGACGCAACTCGCCCGAGAGCGGCTCGGCGCCGCTCTTGGCCAACGCCACCATGTCCTCGCCCTCGCGCAGAAGTTGCCGCGCGCGCCCGACCAGCTTGTGGCCGAGCGGGGTCAGCATGACGCGCCGCTTGGTACGCTCGACCAGGGTGGCGCCGAGCGTCGTCTCCAGTTCCTGGAGACCGGCGCTGAGCGTCGATTGGGTGACCGCGCAGGCCGCCGCCGCCCGCCCGAAATGCCGGTGATCGGCGAGCGCGCACAGATAGCGCAACTGGCGTAGAGTAGGCAGATTCGTCATTGATAAATCCGATCAACGAATATCATTTAATTCGCTGATGCGATTTATCAATACCTGCGCCACCCTCCCGAAACGCGCCCGAACCGGCGCACCGTGCCGATCCGGGCGAAGGCTGCGGCGGCAATCCGGTCCCGCGGCTTGCGGACTGCCACGCCGCTCTCAGTTTCCCTGCCGCGCGATCGCCGCTCGCGGGGTCGCGGCGGTGATTTCGGTAGCCTTCTTGAGCCGCGTATTGATGACCGGGCGCAGCACAAAAAAGCCCAACAGCGCTGCGATCACGTTCATACCGCAGCCGACGGCATAGACCGCGTGCCAGCTTCCGGTCATCGCGGTCAGGATGTTGCCAAACGGCACCAAGAGCGAGGCGACCCCCTTGGCGGTGTACATGATGCCGTAATTGACGGTCACGTATTGGCGGCCGAACGCGTCGCCGACCGTCGCTGCAAACAGGCTGAAGATGTCGCCCCAGAACAGGAACACCAGGGCGTCGGTGAGGATGAACGAGGCCGCCGTCGTGCCGAGGAAGCCAAAGGCGGCGATGCAGATCGCCTCGATCCCAAAGGCGATCCCCATCATGTTGGCGCGGCCGATGTGATCGGAAATCCAGCCGTTGAGCGGTCGCCCGACACCGTTGGTGATGCTGTGAAATGTGAGCGCGGCAACGATCGCCGGGGTGGTGATGCCAAAGATCGTCACCAGCGTGTTGGCGATGTGGCGCTCATGCGCGATCGGCGCGAGCTGCGCCGCCGACATCAGACCGCCGGCCGCGACCAGAAAGAACATCAGATACATGATCCAGAAGATCGGCGAGCGCAGCGCCCGCTGCGGCGGCACATCGTCCTCGGTCCCTTGCCGGGTCTTGATCTTCTCCATCGGCGGCATCTCGTCCTTACGCGGCGCCCGGATGAAGTTGGACACCACGACGATGATCACGCCGTAGATGATGGCAAAGACAAAAAAGGTGTGCTGGTAGCCGCTCGATTCGATCATCGCACGGATCGGCGCGATCGTGATGGCCGCCCCGGCGCCAAACCCCGCCGCGGTCAGCCCGCCGCACAGCCCGCGCTTGTCGGGGAACCATTTGAGCGCGTTGCCGACGCAGGTGCCATAGACCGCACCGCCGGCAAAACCGGCGATTGCGCCGCCGACATACAGCATCCCGAGAGAGGAGGCGTGCGAATCGATAAACCACGCGAGAAAGGTGCCGACACCGCCGGCGAGCACCATCCAGCGCGGCCCGATGTGATCGACGATCCAACCCTCAAACGGCACCAGCCAGGTTTCGCACAGGATAAAGATCGTAAAGGCGACCTGGATCTCGGCCTTGCTCCAGCCGAAATGGTGCTGGATCGGCAGGACGAACAGCGTCCAGCCGTATTGCAGGTTGGCCACCGAGGCCATGCAGATGATGCCGAGGATCAACTGGAGCCAGCGGAACCCCGGAGAGGATCGGCCCGTGGCCGTCGTGGCCTGAGACAGGCTGCTCATTCTTTGTCCCCCTTTGTATAGTCTCTTGTTTTCCGGGTGCGTTCCTCTGCACCCGCGTTAGTCTTACAGGTTTTCCAAAGGTCCTGTCAGCATCGAACAATCGAATTGTCATCCGGCATCGCGCCGAATCGCGCGCAGGACCGCCATATTATTGCAGGGGTGGAAGGATTGATGGGGAGATCGCGGATTGCGACAAGGAGATCGCGCGGACACCGCCAAACCGGGACGGCCCGGTTGCGGCCCGGCATGGCGATGGCATGCGAGGTCAAAGGGTGCCGCGACCACCTCTAATCGATGTGAACGATTTATATGATCAATATAATTTGTTGGATCGATCGTGGGTGACTCCTCATATCGGGGACATCCGCTTTGATCCTGGAGATCCAATCATGCTGACCGTTGGTGACAAATTTCCCACCTTTGCGTTGACCGCGGTGACGGGACGCGACCCGAAAACCGCCTTCACCCCGGTGACAAACCGGAGCTTTGCCGGCAAATGGCTGGTCCTCTTCGCCTGGCCAAAGGACTTCACCTTTGTCTGTCCGACCGAAATCCTGGGTTTTGATGCGATCGCCGGCGAGTTCCGCGACCGCGATGCGCAGCTTCTCGGGATGTCGGTTGACAGCGACTTTGTCCACCTTGCCTGGCGGCAGAGCCGTGAGGATCTCGGTCGGGTCGCCTTTCCGTGGCTGTCCGACGGCAAGCGCGAGTTGGCCTCGGCGCTTGGCATCCTCGACAAGGAAGAGGGCGTGTGCCTGCGCGCGACCTATATCGTCGATCCCGAGGGTGTCATCCGCTATGCCGCGGTCAACGATCTGTCGGTCGGCCGCAACCCGCAGGAAATCCTGCGCATCCTCGACGCGTTGCAGACCGACGAGTTGTGCCCGTGCAACTGGCACAGGGGCGAGGAGACATTGCAGGCGGCCTGATCCCCCCGGCCGTGGGCGGTGCTGCGGCGCCGCCCACGCCATTTAGAGAGGTGAATGCGATGACGATCGATGGGCTGAAGGAGCGGCTGCCCGACTATGCGCGGGACCAGCGGCTCAACCTCGCCGCCCTTCTCACCGACACGGCGCTCAGCGAGCAGCAGCGCTGGGGCACGCTGGTCGCCACGGCGCTGGCCTCGCGCAACCGCGAAGTCATCGCCGCCATCGTCGGCGAGGCCGGGGGGCATCTTTCCCCCGAGGCGCTCGACGCGGCCAAGGCCGCCGCCTCGATCATGGCGATGAACAATATCTATTACCGCTTTACGCACATGGTCCCGGACCCCGATTATCGAACCATGCCGGCGCGCCTCAGAATGAGCGTGATCGGCCGCCCCGGCGTTGCCAAGGCCGATTTTGAGCTGTGGTCCTTGGCGGTATCGGCGATCAACGGCTGCGAAGCGTGCATCGCCGCGCATGATCAGGCCTTGAAGGAGGCTGGCGTGTCAAAAGAGGCGGTCCAGCAGGCGGTGCGCATCGCTGCCGTGGTCCATGCCGTCGCCGCCACGCTCGACGGCGAGGCCGCGCTGGCGGACTGAGCGGTGGCGATCAGCCCGCCTGCCGCCGCCGCCGCACCAGGGGGAGACCGGCCGGCGCCAGCACGATGACGGCGAGACCGGCAAGGATCAGCGCCATCCCGGCATAGCGCAGCGGGCTGAACACCTCGCTGAGGAGAAAGGTGGACGAAACCACGCCGACGCACGGCGCCAACAGGGCAAAGGGAGCGACGCGGGCAGCCGGGTAGCGCTGCAACAGATCGCCCCAGATCGCATAGCCGAGCACGGTCGCAAGAAGGCCAAGATAGAGAACGGCGCCAAGCCCGAGCCAGGAGGCGCCGGCCAGAGCGGCCGGCAGCGAGGTCTGATCCTCCAGGGCCGAGACGAGAAGGGCGGGCAGCGGCGGTACGAGGCTCGCCCACACCACCAGCGACAGGACCGGCACGCTGGGCAGCCGCTTCACGAGGATGTTGCCGATCGCCCAACTGAACGCGCCGGCGAGCGCCAGGCCGAGCGCCAAAGGCGGCAGATCGCCGCCGACCGTTGCCGCGATCAGCACCAGTCCCGAGAACGCGATCACCATGCCGACCGTCTGCCGGGCGCTTGGCTGATCGCGCAAAAAGACCGCCGCCAGCAGCACCGTGAAAAACACCTGGCTCTGTTGCGTGACCGAGGCGAGACCGGCCGGCAATCCCGCCGCAAAGGCGGAGAACAGCAGCAGAAACTGTCCGGTGAACAGGAAGAGGCCGATCAGGACGAGTTGCAGCCAGGAAATGCGCGGGCGCGGCACAAACAGAACCGGCACGGCGCCCACCAGAAAGCGCAGCGCCGTCAATTGCGGCGCCGAGAAGTTCTCCACTCCGATCTTGATGACGACAAACCCGAAGCCCCAGATCAGCGCGGGCAGCACCGCGAGCAGGGCATCGCGCCGCCTCATCCAGCGAGGCCGTTGAGGGCAAAGTCAAAAATATCGTAATTGTGGAGCGGGCGGGTCGCGGCGCGTTCGCGGTATTGGGCGGTCAGCGGATGCGAGAGGATAAACGGCACGGTTCTCTCGCCTTCGCCACCGTGCGAGCGCAGCGGATGACCCTCCAACGCCGACAGATCGTGTCCGGCGCGGGCCGCGCCCAAGGCCGTCGCGGCATCGCCGAGCGCGACAAAATCGGCCTCGCGATCTGCCGGCATTTCAAAGACCTGCGCGGCCTCCTCCCGGTCGAGCACCCGCGCCACCCCCGGCAGCGCCGCGCACGCCGCCATCATCGGCGCGAGATCGGCAACCTTGCGGACATAGATGCGGACAAACGACCCCAGCGCCCCGTGATGGCGTACAAAAGGGTCGGTGATCGGGCAGATGACGCGCGCCGCGCCGGCGCCAAAGCGGCGTGCGAGCTCGTCCTCGACAAAGACGACGCGGGGCTTGTCGTTCATGCCGTGATCGGCGACAAGGCCGACGACCGCGCCGCGCTCCAGCAGCCGCAGCCCGGCGTCGAGCACATAGAGCGACAGATCGGCCGAATACATGTCGGGCCGCGGCCGTCCGACCATTTTTTCCACTCCGGCATCGGCCTGTTCGGAGGAAAAGGCGATGCCGTCGAGACCGCGCCCGAGGAGCCGCCGCAATTTGTCCTTGGCGGTGACGGCTGCCACCTTGACGCCCTCGGCCGCCAGGAGCGCGAGGATCGTCTCGCTGCGCATCAAGTCCGGATCGGTCATCATGATCTCGCGCCCGCTCGCACGGTCGAGACAGTAATTGCCGGAAATGCCGTGCACGGCAGGCGGCGCGCCGGTCACGATCGAGACATTGTTGGGGTTGGTAAAGGTCGGCATCGCCGCCTGCGCCGTGGCGAGAAATCCGCTGCCGGCGAACGATCCGAGGG
>JBOHMF010000112.1:0-11059 GCA_050730055.1 Allostellaceae bacterium | reverse complement strand
CCGCTCGATTCGCCGCGCGCGCCTCGGTGATGACCGGAAACGCCACCCATGCGGCGGCGCTGAAGGTGCGGGCGAAGGCGCTGGAGACGGCAGGCGCGCTGTTGCAGGCGCGACCCGACGATCTCGACATCATCGACGGCTTGGTGGTCCATCGCCAGCGGCCCGGCGGCGCGTCGATCAGCCTCGGTGAGATCGCCCGCTCTCTCGCCCCCGACTCGCCGACACTGGGGGCAAACGATCCCGGCCTCTCGGCCGAAGGGTGGTTTCGCAGCGAACACATGACCTATCCCTACGGCGTGCAGATCGGGGTTGTCCGCGTCGATCCCGAGACCGGGGAGGCGACGGTCGAGCGTTTTCTCATTGCCTATGATGTCGGCCGTGCGATCAATCCGATGCTGGTCGAAGGCCAGTTGCTCGGCGGTTTTGTTCAAGGTCTCGGCGGCGCCCTTTACGAGGAGTTCCGCTATGACGAGCGCGGCGAGCCCTTGAGCGTGACGCTCGCCGACTATCTGCTGCCGACCGTGCGCGAAACTCCCGCGGTCGAGATCCTGGTCACCGAGGATGCGCCCAGCCCGTTGAACCCGCTCGGCATCAAGAGCGTCGGCGAGGGCGGCATCACCGGGGCCGGCGCCGCCATCGCCGCCGCGATCGACGAGGCGATCGGTCTGCCCAGCGCGGTGACCCGGCTGCCGGCGACACCGCAGCGGATCAAGGCGCTGTTGCGCGCCGCGGCGCGCGAGCGGTCTGCGCGATGACGGGTCCGCTCCTCAGCCTGTTGAACGCGCCGACGCTTCTCGCCTATACCTCGGCCGGGTATTGGGGCGAGGAAACGCTCTACGCGCTCGCCCGCCGCCACGCGCAGGCGACACCGGACACCTTTGCCGTGCGCGACCGTCACCGCCGCCTGACCTATGCGGCGCTAATCAAAGCCGCCGACCGGCTCGCCGCCCATCTGGCGGGACAAGGGCTGCGCGCGGGAGATCGGGTCGCGGTGTGGCTGCCGAGCCGGATCGAGACGGCGATCGCGCTTCTTGCCTGTTCGCGCAATGGCTATGTCTGCTGTCCCTCGCTGCATCGCGACCATACCGTCGCCGCGGTCGCCGCGCTGATCGAGCGGATGCGCGCCGCCGCCGTGATCGCCGCGCCGGGCTGGGGCGCCGACGCCGACCGGCACGACATCTTTGCGGATCTCGCCGGCCGCGGCTTTGTGCGCTGGACGTGCCGGGTCGGTCCGGCCGATGCCCCGCCCTTTGCCGATCTGCCCGGCGAGGGGATGACAACCCCTGAGAGCCGCGACGCCAACCAGATCACGTACCTGCCCTTCACCTCGGGCACGACCGGCGATCCCAAGGGCGTCCTGCACAGCGACAACACACTCCTGGCCACGGCGCAGATGATGGCGCGCGACTGGCGCTTGAAAGGCGCGACGCTCTATACGCTGAGCCCCTTGTCGCACAATCTCGGTCTCGGCGCCCTGGTCACGGCGCTCTGCGCGGGCGGCGAACTCGTTCTGCACGATCTGCCGCGCGGTGCCAGCCTTGTCGATCGGCTGACGGAGACGGGAGCGGTCTTTCTGTTTGGCGTGCCGACCCATGCGATCGACCTCTTGGCCGAGATGCGCGCACGCTGCCTCGCGCGTCTCGGGGCGGTCCGCGGGTTCCGTATTTCCGGGGCCGCGGCGCCGGCGCACCTCGTCAGGGAATTGATGGAGCACGGCGTGGTGCCGCAGAGCGGCTACGGGATGACCGAGACCTGCTCGCACCAGTACACCCTGCCTGACGATCCGCCCGAGCGGATCGCGCTGACCTGCGGGCGCGCCTGCGAGGGCTATGAGATCCGCATCTGGCGTCCGGACAATCCCGACGTCGAGGCCGCGCCGGGCGAGATCGGCGAGATCGGCGGTCGCGGCGCCAGTCTGATGCTCGGCTATTTTGACGATCAGCGGGCGACCGAGGCCGCCTTCAACCGCGCGGGCTGGTTTATGACCGGCGATCTCGGGCGGCTCGACGAGGCCGGATATCTGCACATCACCGGCCGTAAAAAGGATGTCATCATCCGCGGCGGCCGCAACATTCACCCGGCTCCGATCGAAGCCCTGGCGCTGCGTCACGAGGCAGTCGCGCAGGCGGCGGCCTTTGCCCTTCCCGATCCCCGGCTCGGCGAGCGGATGTGTCTGGCGCTGGTGACGCGGCGCGGCAGGACGCTCGATCCGCAGGCGCTTCTGGAGCACCTCGATCGCGCCGGGCTGTCGCGCTATGACATGCCCGAATTTCTCCTGCCGCTTGCCGCGCTGCCGCTGACCGCGAGCGGCAAGGTGTTGAAGCGCGAACTGGCGCACCGGGTCGCGGAGGGGCAGGCGCAACCGATCCCGGTGCGCTTCCAGGCGCCGGCGGCGGCAGAGGGCTGAGAGCGTGCGGGCGATCATTGTCGAGGAATTCGGCCCGCCCGAGGGGCTGCGCATCGGCGTGGCGCCCGCACCCTCCGCCGTGCCCGGCCAAGTGCTGGTCGAAACTCATGCCGCGCCGGTCAATTATGTCGATCTCTTGACGGTTGGCGGCACCTACCAGTTTCTGCCATCGCGCCCGTTCATCCCGGGAAAGGGACCGGCCGGGATCGTCGCGGCGCTGGGAGCGGGAGTGACGAGCCTCCGCGTCGGCGACCGGGTCCTGGCAATGGCCGAAACCGGCGGCTATGCCGAAAGGGTCGCGGTCGCCGCCGACCAGTGCTATCGCCTGCCGCCGCGCATGTCCTTTGTCGAGGCGGCCTCGTTTGCCCTCGTCTATGACACGGCCTGGATGGCGCTGCGCCGGCGCGCGCGGCTTGCGCCCGGTGAGACGGTTCTGGTGCTCGGGGCTGCGGGCGGCGTCGGCCGCGCCGCGGTGCAGTTGGCGCGCGCGATGGGGGCGCGCGTCCTGGGCGGCGTCTCCCGGCCCGAGCGCGAGAGGGCGGCGCGCGAAGCCGGCGCCGAAGCCGTCATCGACCTGACGCGGCCGGACCTGCGCGACAGCCTGCGTGCGCAGGTCTTTGCCCCCACCGACGGGCGCGGGGCCGACATCATCATCGATCCGCTTGGCGGCGATGTGTTCGGGGCGGCGCTGCGCGCGCTCGCCTGGTGCGGCCGGCTGGTTGTAGTCGGCTTTGCCGCCGGCGCCATCCCGACGCTCAAAACCAATACCCTGCTGCTGAAAAACATCGAGGTCAGCGGGTTGCAGATCAGCGATTATCGCCGCCGCCGGCCGGCCGAGCTTGCGACCTGCTATGCCGAGTTGTTCGGCTTTTACGAGCTTGGGCTGATCAAGCCCGCACCGGCGACGCTCTTTCCGCTGGAAGAGGCCGGCGCGGCGCTGGCCGCGCTGCGCGACCGCCGGATCGACGGGCGCGCGGTGCTGCGCCTGCGCGAGGGTTGAAGCCGGTCGCCAAGCGGGGGCGGTCAGCCGACTGTCACCGTCACGGTATGGATGGCGTTGCGCGCCTTTGCCATCGGCTGGCTGGCACCGCGCGTGTCGGTGGCGCGCGCCGCCAATGTGAAGCTGCCGGTTCCGCGGGGCTGCCAGCCAAAGGAAAAACGCTGCCATGACCATTCCCGGCGGGGTTCGACCCGCGCCGGCGCCCAGGTTTCGCCGCCGTCGAGGCTGACCTCGACGCCGGAGATCCCGGCGGCGGCCCACGTCCACCCCCAGATCTCGACCGGTTCCAGGGTGACGGGTCCCGGCGCCGGCGCGACGATCAGCGCTTCCGGCGGCGCCTTCCATACCGGGCGGGTGCCTCCGGAGGGGTCGGGATCGTTGTAAAGAACGGTCGTGAACGGACCGGTCGCGCGCGTCTCGGTGAGCTCAATTCGCCACAGCCATTTGACCGTGTTGGTGCCGTAATAGCCGGGGATGACGAGGCGCAGCGGAAAGCCGTGCTCCGGCGCCAACGGTTCGCCATTGACCGCGTAGGCAAGAAGAACGCCGCCCTCGGCAAGGCGCGTCAAAGGCATGTCCTTGACGTACCGGCAGGCGCTCACATCCTCGTAGGTGCCGCGGTCGAGACCATAGGCCCACAGAAACCGGGCCTCGGCCCGCACGCCGCAAGTGCGCAGCAGTTCGGCCAGATCGACGCCGCTCCAGATCACGTTGGCGATCCGGCGCACGGCGAGATCGGGGCGGCGCGGCGCGCCGGCGCACTGGTGAAAGGTTTCGACCTGCCGTACCGGCAGCCGCTTGATGTCGTCAAGAGCGAGCGTCGCCGGCCGCTCGACCAGACCGGCAATGTCGAGCCGCCATTCGGCAGTATCGACGCGCGGGATGCCGAGATGCGCCAGGACAAAAAGATCGCGCTGCGGCGTCAGCGGCGCGATCATCTGGTGCGGCGCCTGCGTGATTCGCCGCATGGTGCCCGCCGGGTCCATCGGCGCCGGAAAGGACGGGGCGGGCGTGTCCCGGCTGTTCTCGACCGTCATGGGGTCGCCTCCTCCGGCCGCAGGGGCGGCGGTACAAACGCTTTGACCGGTGGTGGCGCCGCGGCGCGCTCGACCTCGACAAGGGCGGTTGCCGAACTCGGCCCCTGCCCCAGTCGCGAGGTGCCGTGGTCGCGGGTCAGGACATTGGCGTTGCCGTGCGCGCAGGCGGCGTCCTCGGCCGCGCTTTCGGGATCGTACCAGGCGCCGCAGGAGAGCCGCACCACCCCCGGCCGCAGCGCCTCGCTCAAGACCGCGCCGGCAAAGCAGGCGCCGCGCGCGTTGTAGACGCGCACCACGTCGCCTTCTCCGATGCCGCGGGCCTCAGCGTCGGCAGGATTGAGGGCCAGCGCCTCGCGCCCGCCCACCTTGCCCTGCGCGCTGACCGGTCCAGCATCCATCTGGCTGTGCAGCTTGTGGCGCGGCTGGCTGGAAACGAGATGCAGCGGAAAGCGCGCCGCCACCGTTGCGCCAAGCCATTCGGCCGGCGCGATCCAGGTCGGATGCGGCGGGCAGTCGTCGTAGCCAAAACCGGCGATGCGCTCGGAATAGAGTTCGATCCGGCCCGAAGGCGTGCGCAGCTTGTGCGCCTCGGGGTCGGCGCGGAAGTCGGCAAAAAGCGCATACTCCTCGGTGGCCCGCGGGATCTCGAACCAGCCCTTGTCCCAGAACGAGGCGAACTCCGGAACGAGATTGCTTTGCGCACGCTCGCGGAAGCGGTCGTAGAGGTGCCGCAGCCATAGGCCCTCGTCGCGCCCCTCGGTGAACGCCGCTTCGGCGCCGAGCCGGCGCGCGAGGTCGCGCAGGATGTCAAAATCGTTGCGCGCCCCGCCGACCGGAGCGATCGCCTGCTTCATCGCGATCACAAAACGATCGCGCGGCGAACAGCCGATGTCATTGCGTTCGAGCGATGTCGTCGCGGGCAGCACAATGTCGGCATGGCGCGCCGTCGCCGTCCACCACGGCTCGTGCACGATGATCGTCTCCGGCTTCCGCCAGGCGCGGCGCAGCCGGTTCAGGTCCTGGTGGTGATGAAAGGGGTTGCCGCCTGCCCAATAGACCAGCCGGATATCGGGATAGGTCGCGCTTTTGCCGTCGTAATCGTAGCGCTCGCCGGGATGCAGCAGGCAGTCGGCGATCCGCGCCGCCGGGATCGCAAGACCCGAGGGGTTGCGCAACGTCTCCATCGCCGGGCCGGGAAAAGCGGGCGGCGGCTCGGCGATGCTGCCCGAGGAGCCGTAGCCAAACCCGAACCCGCCGCCCGGCAGCCCGATCTGGCCGAGACAGGCGGCGAGCAGAATGAGCGCCCAGTACGCTTGCTCACCGTGATCGGCGCGCTGCAACGACCAGGACGCGGTCAGCATCGTGCGCTCCGTCGCCATGGCGCGCGCCAGGGCGCGGATCGTCTCGGGCGGCACGCCGGTGATCGCCGCAGCCCAGTCCGCATCCTTTGGCTGACCGTCGCTCTCGCCCAGGAGATACGGCAGGACGCGCGCAAAACCGCTGCAATAGCGGGCGAGAAACACCGCGTCGTGACGGCTCTCGGCGATCAGGGTATGAGCCAGTGCCAGCATCAGCGCCGCGTCGGTGTTGGGCCGGATCGCGATCCATTCGGGCGTGACGATGTCTGGTCCGTCCTCGCGGATCGGGCTGATCGCGACGACGCGCACGCCGGCGCGCTTGAGCGCCGCGAGCCATCCGCTCGTCCCGTGCCAGGCGCAGCCGCCCTTGGCGACCTGCGTGTTTTTCGGGTTGGCGCCGCCAAACAGAACCATGAGCCGCGTGTGCCTGGCGATCGACGACCACGAGGTCAGCGGCCCTGCGACCGCCTGCGCGCTGCCGAGAATGTGCGGCAGAAAGGTCAGCGCGGCGCCAAAGCTGTAGTTGCTGGTCTGATCGACAAAGCCGCCGCAGGCGGACAGAAAGCGCCGCAACTGTCCGCGCGCCTCGTGAAACAGACCGGCCGAGGACCATCCTTGCGATCCCCCGAGGATCGCAGCGGGACCATGCTCCTGCCGCACCCGCGCGAGTTCGCCGGCGGCAAGATCGAGCGCGCGCTCCCACCCGACCGGGACAAAGGCGTCGCGGCCGCGACCCGCGCCGCCTGTCCGCCCGCCTTCAAGCCACCCCGCGCGCACCATCGGGGAGGCGATGCGGGTCGGCGAGTGGACGGCGTCGGGGATCGCCGCGATCAGCGGCGAGGGGTCGGGGTCCTGCGCGAACGGGATCGCATCGACAACGCGGCCATCCTCAACGACCGCGCTGAAAGCGCCCCAATGCGAGTGGTTGCCGACGAGGGTGCGGGTCATGTCCTTGTCCTTCTGCTCGTGCGCCCGGTCATTGCTCTTTTCCGGTGCTTTGCTCGGGGGTCAGCAAAGCGCGATTGCGCGCCCCCGGCAACAATGCTTCTTGTACCACCGTCGCGACCGGCGCATCGGACCGGCGCCTCGCCTGTCTCCGCCCGTGCCCCCCGCCATAGGAGCCTCTCCGTGGCTTTCTGGCTCCCTTTGCTGATCTGCCTCGTTCTGCTGCTCGCGCCGGTGGGCGGCCCGGCCTTCGCCAAGCGAATATCCGCGCCCTTTTATGCCGAGCACGGGGCGTGGCTCCTGGCCTGCGACAACACCCGCCGCTGCACGGCGCGGGGCCTCGACACAACGAACAATGCGGCCATTCAGATCAGCCGCGACGCGGGTGACGCTCCCATCATCATAACCCTGGCCGTCCCGACTCCCGAGAAGTTCCCGGTGCCGCCGCTCGTCCGGCTCGCCGGGAGGGTGCTGATCCTCGGTTCTCCGGACTGGAAGACGCATGCCGCTGAATGGATCACAACCATCACGACGGCGGCGCCGCGCGCGGTCCGAACGCTGCTGGCGGCAGTCCGCAACGCCCGCACGCTCGCGCTTTCCGGGGGCTATGTCATCCCGCTCGACGGTCTCGCGGGCGTGCTGCGCGAGATGAACGCGATCCAGGATCGGGCAGGTTCTCTGAACCCGCCGATCCGTCCGCGGTGGCGAAGGTCGGCCGGACTATCGCGAAGCGAAGCCGCAGTCCTGATTGCTTCCGTCCACCGATGGGCGGCCGGTCTGTTGCGCGGCACCGGGTGCGCGGAAAGGCCGACGCTGGAGCATGACGCGGCTTATGCCCTCGATGCGCGCCGCGCCGCCGTGCTGCTGGCCTGCCCGTACAACTCCTATCAGGGAGAAACCTTCACCTTTATCGTGCCGCGCGCCGGCGGCGTCCCGGCGCCGTTCACGCCGCACGTGCCGGTGCTCGGGACCCTTCGGGAGCCCTTGGGCGATGAGACCTTCGATCCGGCAACGGGCGTGCTCACCAGCCGCCAGCGCGGCGCCGGGCTGGCGAATTGCGGGACGCGCGCCGCCTGGGTGTGGAGCGCGGGGGCGTTCCGCCTGGTCAGTCTGACCCATCAGGCAGCGTGCAGCGGCCCCTTTGCGGACGACTGGCCGGTGCTGTTCCGGACGGCGCCGTACAGGCACTGAAGATTCACAATGCTGTGGTCCCTCCGATCCCGAGGACGTTAAAAGAAATCCGCGCAACGGGACCGCCGCGAAAGCGTTGCCCGCTGCCGCCCTGCCTACTATCGTAAAAGGCGCTGGGCAGGGGTGCTTCACTGTGGGATCGGGCGAGACGCAGCGCAGGGTATGGGCCGCAGGTCTCGCCCTGTTCGCACTTGTCCTCCACGCTTTCGTCCCGATCCATCTCGCCTTTGATCTTGCCGAGGCGCTTGGGACGGCGCGAGGGTACAGCGCTCCTGGCGCGACCCACAGCCGCGAATGGCGCGTGTTGGCCCGGCTGATGGGGCACGAGGCGGGTGACGGCAAAATCCCTTCCCGCAACCGGGGGCATAAAGCCGCCTGTCCGGCATACAGTGCCCTCGGCACGCTCGCCGGCTTTGCTCCGACCGCTCCCGCGACCCTCTCGGTCCCGGCCGTCCTTGCGATTGCGCGGTTGCCGGCCCTGATCGAGCACGAGCTTTCCGCCGCTCCCCCTGCCGGTTACCGCTCGCGCGCTCCGCCGCTCGCCTGAACCCGATCCCTCTTTGCAGCGCCGAGCCGCCTCGCAGCGGCCGCGGCATTCGGACTCGCGATCTTTGGAGCTCTGAGATGAAGCTCTTCTCCCCGCAGGCGGCGGTCGCTGCGGCCGCAATCCTTGCTTGCGCCCACTCCGCCGCACTGGCGCACGGCTTTGCCGGTCAGCGCTTTTTCCCGGCGACACTCCTGACCGATGATCCCTTTGTCGCCGACGAGATGTCGCTACCGACCGTCACCTGGAACCCGACCGCGCCCGACGGGTCGCAGGAGACCGACATCGGCGCCGATCTGTCAAAACGCCTGACGCCGCGCTTTGGCCTTACCCTGCACGATCAGTGGGAATATCTGCGGCCAAAAGGGAGTCCGGCGGCAACGGGATTGGGCACGTTGCAGACCGGCCAGCAATACCAGCTTTTTGTCAACGCGCCGCACGAGGCGATCGGCCTCATCGGTCTCAATGAAAGCTGGGCCCATACCGGGCGCGTTGCCGCCCTGGGCGCAGACGATTTCACGACCCTGTCGCCGACCTTTGATTTTGGCAAGGGTTTTGGCGACCTGCCGGCCTCCCTGCCGTTTCTGCGCCCCATCGCTGTCACCGGCAATCTCGGCTTTGACTTGCCGCTGAAGAGCGAGAGCGCCGGTGTGCCCAACCCGGACAATTTCAACTACGGCTTTGCTTTTGAGTACAGCTTTCCCTACCTCGAATGCTGCGTGAAGGACATCGGGTTGCGGCACCCGTTCAACCAGCTCATCCCCCTGGTGGAGGTCGCCTTTTCGACCCCGTTCGAGCGCATCGGGAGGAGCCGGACGGTCGGCACGATCCAGCCCGGGATCATCTGGGCCGGACAGGATTTCCAGATCGGCGCGGAGGCGATCCTGCCGGGAACCGGCGCCACCGGGCACGGGGTCGGGGCCATCATCCAACTGCATTTCTTTCTCGACGATCTGTTCCCGAACACGATCGGCAAACCGGTCTCGGAGTGGTGAGGATGCGTGCGCTGACGGCCGCCTTGGCCGCTCTTGTCGTTGCCGGCGCGGCTCCTGCCCTGGCCAGGGCCCATGCCTTTCTCGATCATGCCAGCCCCGCCGTCGGCAGCGCGGTGCCGACGGCGCCGCCCGCCGTGACCCTGTGGTTCTCCCAGGATCTCGAACCGGCATTCAGCAGCGTGACCGTGATGAACCAGGCCGGAACGCGGGTCGATCTCGGCAATGTCCGGGTCCCGCCGGGTCAGCCGGCCGAGTTGCAGGTCGGGCTGAAGCCGCTCCCGCCGGGCACCTATACGGTCCACTGGCACGTCGTCTCGGTCGATACGCATCCGACGGAGGGCACCTTCACCTTTCAGGTCGGCAGCGGATGAATGGCGCCGGCAAAAGGCGGAGACGGCAATGCACGGTCTGCTGATCGCGGCGCGTTTTCTCCATTATGCCGCGACGATCTCGCTCGCGGGCGCTTTTGCCTTTTCCTGCCTCGTCGCCGCGCCGGCTTTGCGCCGCGCCGGCGCCGGGGCAATTGACCTCGATCGGCGCCGGGGAGGGCGCATCCTGGTCTGGGCGAGCCTCGCGCTGGCCCTCGTCTCAGGGGCGGGATGGCTTGTCGCGATCGCGGCCGAGATGAGCGGCCGGACGCTCGCCGCGGCGCTCGCAGGGGGCGATGTCGGTCTGGTGCTGACACAGACCCGCTTTGGCACGGATTGGCTGTTGCGGCTTGGCCTGGTCGTGCTGCTCGGTCTCGTGCTGCTCGTGCAGCGGCGGGTACGGCGGGTTGCCGGGGTCGCCGGTTGGATCGGCTTTAGTCTTGCTCTCGTGCTGCTCGCCAGTCTCGCCTGGGCCGGACATGGCGCGGCGACGCCGGGGGCGCCCGGAGATCTCCATCTCGCCGCCGATATCCTGCATCTCCTTGCCGCCGGGATGTGGCTCGGCACGCTCGCGCCGCTGGCCCTGCTGCTCACTGCCGCGCGGCGGGCCGGAGGATCGGGCGGGGCGAGCGCCGCGCGCTTTGCCGTCGCGCGCTTCTCGGTTCTGGCGATTGCCGCCGTCGTCGTGCTGCTGGGGTCCGGTCTCGTCAACACCTGGTTTCTCGCCGGCACGGTTCCGGCCCTGGTGGGAACCCCATACGGCCGCCTGCTGCTCGGCAAGATCGCGCTGTTCCTCCTGATGCTGACGGTCGCCGCCGTCAATCTACTGCGTTTCGGGCCGCGGCTGGCCGGCCCCGCCGCACTGCGCAGCCTCGGGCAGTTGCGGCGCAACGCGCTCATTGAAGCGGCGATCGGTCTCGGCGTGCTGGCCATCGTCGGTGCCCTCGGCATCCTGCCGCCGGGTCTGCACACCGAACCCGGCTGGCCCTTCCCGTTCCGCCTCGATCTCGCCGCGCTGGCGCGCGGGGCAAAGGCGCTGCTGGCGCTCCTCGCCGCCTTGTTCCTCTTGTGCGCGGTCGCCCTGGTGGCCGCCGCCGCGGCCGGGCGCTACCGCCGCTCGGCCGCCTGCGCCGGCGGTCTGGCGCTGTGCCTCCTGGCCGGCTTCTTGTCATTGCGCCCGGCCGTCGAGCCGGCCTATCCGACGAGCTTCTATG
>JBOHMF010000111.1:0-11132 GCA_050730055.1 Allostellaceae bacterium | reverse complement strand
GGGCGGTGCTTCCGCCGCAGGCGCCGGGGCGGCGGGCGCCGGGGCGGCAGCGGGAGGCGGCGCCTCCGCGGGCGGAGCGGCAACCGGAGGAGCGCTTGGTGCCGGCGGCGGGTTCGAGGGTGGGCTGGTCTGCGCCCAGCCCGGCACGGCGATCGCCAGCGCGGCGGCGACGACGAGCCCATTCAAGAGATGCTTCATCAGATCCTCTGTCGCAGTTCGGGTTTGACCAAGATTTCGGTGGACGCTCTTCTGCTCTCGGCCGGTTCTGCCGCCGGGAGACCGCCACGACCGAACAGACCGTATTGTTCCCGCGATCATGCGGCGATTGTGTGCGTGCTGCGATCCGGCCAAGCGGGATGATAAGACCGATACCCTTTCTCTTCAAGCGCAAGTGTCGCCGCTTGATTGGGGCAAAAAGCGGAAATAATGCGTCCAGTCGAGGCGGCTGAGCATCCGCGCCCGCGCTGTAATCGCCCGCGCGGGATCGACCCGCCTGCCCCGCAGCGCCGGCCGGGCAAAGAAGAACCGCCGCGGCGGACCGCGGCGGTTTGAGCGCACCCGGGGATCATGGCAACGATCCCCGGGAGAAATTCGAGATCGATTGTTATGGGAAGAGGATCTCGACGCGCCGGTTCTGCGGTTCGCGCACACCCTGTGCCGTGGGAACGCGCGGGTTCGACTCGCCGAGACCGCGGATGGCCATATCGCTGCGCGGCACGCCCAGCCGTTCGAGGGATACCGCCACGGCATTGGCCCGCCGCAGCGACAATCGGACATTGTATCCGGGCGAACCCGACAGATCGGTATAGCCGGTGACCTCGATCCGCACCGGCTGGCCGGAATGCCAGTGTTCGGCCGCCTGATGGATGACCGCATAGCCTTCCGGAGTGATGTTGTAGCGGTCCCAATCAAAGAACACGAGGTAGACCTGATGGATCACCGGTGGCGGGGCCGGCGGCGCCGGCGGGAGGGGAGCCGGCGGCGGTGCCGGAGGCGGGCCAAAGCGCAGGATCAGGCTCGCCACAAAATTGTGCGTGCTGTATCCCGTCTTGTAGGTGACCGGCAGAATTCCCTTGCTGCGGATCGTCGAATCGCTGGCCGTGGCCAGGTAGCGATAGTCGAGATCGAGGGCGAGCCTCGGGTTGATGTTGTATTCGATACCCGCGATCGCCTGATAGCCAAACTCCCAGTCGCTGCCCTGCAGCAACGAGCCGGCCGGTATCGTGACGCCGGGGGCGATGTGAACGGGGACTCTCAGGTTGAGACCGTCAACAACATCGACGGCACCGACACCGCCGCCGATATGCGGGGTGACAGGCCAGCCAAAGGTGAAGTCATAAAGAATGTTCGTCATAATCGAGTTTGACCGGCGGCTGCCCTTAAACAGGCTTTTGCCGTATCCGGCAAAGCTGGTCAGACCGTTGTTGCGGTAGCTGTATTCTTCTTCAAGCCGCCACGGTCCCCATTGGAAACCGAGACGAGCGCCGACATTGTACCCGTCGTCATAGGTGGCCTTTCCGCCCACCGTGAACGCCTTGCCCTTGACGACAAACGGGCTGCTGCTGTCGGTCTGGCCCTGGAGAGAGGTCCATCCGCCCTCGCCGCCGAAATAGAAGGCTTTTGGTCCCGGCGGCAGCACAAGCAGCTGCGCCGATGCCTGCTGGACGCAGCCGAGCGCCATGGCAAGCGCAGCGCCTGCGCCGAGCAGATAGCGATTTTTCATCCCTTACCTCCGGCCGCAAATACACCCGTGACGATGGTCGTCCTGCCACCGTTCTGCGATATTTGTCATCCGGGAGATCGATATCAATTGGTTTTTGCTGCAAAGGCGAAACCCGCGCGGAAAACCATCGAACTGCGGCATTTGTGCAACGATTTGATTGTAACGCGCGGGATTCGCGCGGATACGGCTGCGACTTTCCCGCAACAGCCGGGTGTTGAATTGCGCCGATCGCCAGAATTGCCGAGTTCCCTGCGGAACCGGCTATGACATTCCTGCGTTACCTCTGACCGGCGCGCCCTGGCGCCGTGCCCGAGCCGCCCATTCGACCTCTGGTGACACCGCCGGCGGTCTCAAGGCGTCTCCTGCAAGGACAACAGGGTGGTGTTGCCACCGCTTGCGGTGGTGTCGATCGAGACCGTGCGTTCGACGGCGAATCGGTGAAGATAGCGCGGGCCGCCGGCCTTTGGTCCGGTGCCCGAAAGACCCTCCCCGCCAAACGGCTGCACTCCGACCACGGCCCCGATCATGTTGCGGTTGACGTAGCTGTTGCCGACCGGCAGACGCGCCAGAATGGCGCGCACGGTCTCGTCGATGCGGCTGTGGATGCCGAGGGTGAGGGCATAGCCGGTCGCCCGGATCTCGTCGAGGACCGCATCGAGCCGGTCGGCGCGCCAGCGCACGACGTGCAGGATCGGGCCGAACACCTCATGGCCGAGTTGGCGCGCACTGTCGATGGCAAAGGCGCGCGGGGCAAAAAAGCTGCCGTCTTCGGTGCCGGGCGGCAGCCGGCATTGGTGAAGAAGCCGAGCCTCGCCTCGCATCCGCGCGGCATGTTCTTCGAGGGCCGCGCGCGCCTCTCCGCTGATCACCGGGCCAATGTCGGTCGCGATCAGCCCGGGGTCGCCGATCGCAAGTTCCTCCATCGCTCCCTTGAGCATCGGGAGGAGGCGCGGCGCAATGTCTTCCTGGACATAGAGCAGGCGCAACGATGAGCAGCGCTGGCCGGCACTGTCAAAGGCCGAGGCGAGGACATCGGCGACGACCTGCTCGGGGAGCGCCGAGGAATCGACGATCATCGCGTTCTGGCCGCCGGTCTCGGCAATCAGCGGCACGATCGGGCCGCAGCGGCGCGCCAGGGCGAGATTGATCTGGCGCGCCGTCTCGGTCGAGCCGGTAAAGGCGACACCCTTGACCCGCGGATCAGCGACGAGCGGCGCGCCGACAGCCTCGCCGGTGCCGGGCAGAAGGTGCAGCACATCGGGGGGGATGCCGGCCTCGTGCAGGAGACGGACCGCGGCGGCGGCAATGAGCGGGGTCTCCTCGGCGGGTTTGGCGATGACCGCATTGCCGGCAGCGAGCGCCGCCGCGATCTGGCCGGTAAAGATCGCCAGCGGGAAATTCCACGGCGCGATGCAGAGGAAGACGCCGCGCCCGTGCAAGGCCACCTCGTCGCGCTCCCCGGTCGGACCGGGCAGACGCTCGGAGCGGGCAAAGTCGAGGCGCCCGCGCAGCGCGTAATAGCGCAGATAATCGACCGCCTCGCGGACCTCGGCGAGAGCGTCGGGGAGGGTGCGGCCGGCTTCGCGGATGACCAGCGCCATCAGATCGGCGCGCCGGCTCTCATAGAGATCGGCAGCACGTTCAAGAAGGGCGGCGCGCCGCTCGGCCGGGGTCTGGTCCCAGGACGGGGCGGCGCGCTCGGCCCGCCTCAGGGCCTCGTCGAGCATCGCCGGATCAGTCATCACGACGGCGCCGATCTGGCGGCGCCGATCGCTCGGATCAAAGACCGGCTGCGCTTCGCCCGCCCTTTCGACGCCGCCGACGAGCGGCGCTGCGCTCCACGGCCGCGCGCAGGCCGCCGTCAGTTCCGCGCGCACTACCGCCAGCACATCCGGCGCGGCGAGATCGAGCCCCTGCGCGTTGCGCCGTGCCGGGCCGTAGAGATCGGCCGGCAGCGGGATTTTCGGGTGCGGCTTTGCCGGCAGCGCGGCGAGCCGCGCCACCGGATCGGCGATGATCTCCTCGATCGGCTCCGCCTCATCGACGATGCGATTGACAAAGGAGGTGTTGGCGCCGTTTTCCAACAGCCGCCGCACCAGATAGGGCAGCAGATCCTCGTGGCTGCCGACGGGCGCGTAGATGCGACACGGCCGGTCGAGATGGTCCGGTCCGACGACCTCGTGGTAGAGCGCCTCGCCCATCCCGTGCAGGCGCTGAAATTCGTAATCCCGGCGTGCCCCGGCCATCTCAAAGACGGCGGCGAGCGTGTGGGCGTTGTGGGTGGCGAATTGCGGGTAGAAGGCGGCGCCGCCGGCGAGGAGCCGCTGCGCGCAGGCGAGATAGGACACATCGGTCGCGAGCTTGCGGGTATAGACCGGATAGCCGTCGAGACCGCGCTCCTGGGCGCGCTTGATCTCGCTGTCCCAATAGGCCCCCTTGACAAGGCGCACCATCAGACGGCGGCGGCTCGTCCGGGCGAGATCGGCAAGCCAGTCGAGGAGCGGCAGGGCCCGCTTCTGATAAGCCTGAACGGCGAGGCCGAGGCCGTCCCAGCCGGCGAGATCGGAGACCTTTGCCAGACCCTCAAAGATGTCGAGCGAGAGTTCGAGCCGGTCGGCCTCCTCGGCGTCGATCGTCAGCCCGATCCCGGCATTGCGCGCGTGCCGCGCCAGATTCAGGAGGACCGGCACCATCCCGGCGAGGACGCTCTCCCGTTGCGCCGTCTCATAGCGCGGGTGCAGCGCCGACAGCTTGACCGAGATGCCGGGCGCCGCGTCCGGGCCGCGCCCGGCGGCAACGGCGCCGATCGCGGCGATCGCGCCCTCGTAGGCTTTGGCATAGCAAGCGGCGTCGGCCGCGGTGCGCGCCGCCTCGCCGAGCATGTCGTAGGAATGACGATAACCCTCCCGCTCGGCGGCTTTGGCGCGCTCCAACGCCTCCGCGATCGTGCGCCCAATGACAAACTGCCGGCCGAGAATGCGCATCGCCGCGCTCACCGCCTGGCGCACCACCGGCTCGCCGGAACGCTGGGCAAAGCGGCGCAGCGCGGCGCGCAGATCGCGCGGCACCGGCTCCTCGCGCAATAGACGCCCGGTCAGCATCAGGGCCCAGGTCGAGGCGTTGACAAAGATCGAATGGGAACGGCCGAGATGGCGCTCCCAATTGGCTTCGCCGAGCTTGTCGCGGATCAGCCGATCGACCGTCTCGGGGTCGGGAATGCGCAGCAGCGCCTCGGCCAGGCACATCAGCGCCACCCCCTCCGCGGAGGACAGCGCGTATTCGTGCAGCAGCGCATCGACGCCGCCGGCATGGACGCGCTCGCGGCGCACCACGGCGACGAGCGCGCGCGCCCGCAGGGCGATGCGCGCGCGCATCTCGGGCGGGAGTTCGGCGGCGGCCAGAATAGTGTCCGCCGCCGCGTCCTCGGCGATCCGATGAGAGGCGCGGATCGCCGCGCGCAAGGGGGTCGGCTCCGGCGGCGGAGTGGTGAAAACAAGGTTCATGGCCAGAGATGGGGCGCGCCCGCAGGGTGATGCAAGAGTGCCCGCTGGATCGCGCGCGCCAGCGCCCGCACGCTAGCGATTGAGCCAGCGGCGCGCGAAACCCAGAAGGCCCTGGGGCATGAAGATGACGATGGCGATAAAAATGAGGCCCACCGGGATCAGGTAGAATTCCGTCAGAAAACGCGACAACCCCTCGCGCAACAGCAGAAAGAAGGCGGCGCCGACGATCGGTCCGACGAGGGTGCCGATGCCGCCGACGATGTTGAAGATGACGACCTCGCCCGAGACCAGAAAGAATACAAAATCGGGCGCGGCGTACTCGTTTTGCAGCGCGTAGAGGACGCCGGCAAGACCGGCGAACAGCCCCGACAGCATGGTGGCGACGATCTTGTAGCGCTCGATCGGATAGCCGATCGCGCGGGTGCGCGCCTCGTTTTCGCGGATCGACTGCAACACCATGCCAAAGGGCGAGCGGGTGATGCGCCGCAGCAGCAGATAGGACCCGGTCACCACCGCGAGGACAAACCAGTGCATCAGGCGCGGCGTGAACGGCAGCGAGAAGAGACCGGGAATGGCAAAATGCGGCCGGGTGAAAATCAGCCCGTTCTCGCCCCCGGTCAGCGAGGTCCAGGTAAAGATGATGACGTAGAAGATCTGCGCGTAAATCAGCGTCGTGATGGCAAAATAGATGTCGTGCAGCCGGGTCGCGAAATAGGCGACGCAGATCGCCACCGCGGCGGCGCCGGCGAGGCCAAAGATGATCGCCAGCCACAAATTCGGCGGCGCGAAGAGGAGCAACGCCGCCGCGGCCCCGTAGATGCCAAGCCCGAAAAACACCGAATGGCCAAAGGAGACGAGGCCGGTATAACCGATCAGCAGGTCCGAGGACATCGCCAGGAGGCCCCAGATCAGGATCTCGGTCAGAAACCGGCGCCAGAACTCGGGCAGGACGAGCGGCGCCACGATCAACAGGGCGAGGACGACAGAGAACCCGCTCCAATAGGCAAAGCCGTGGGAGACGAGTCCGCGGCGCCGGATCATTTGCGGACCGGGGCAAACAGACCGGTCGGCCAGAACACCAGGGTCAGGATCATGACGACAAAGGAGACGATGACCGCCTGCGCCGGGCTGACCCAGAGAGCCGCATAGGCTTCGAGCAGACTCAAGAAAATCGCGGCGATGATCGAGCCGCCGAGATTGCCGAGACCGCCGACGACAACGACGATGAACGCCCGGACGATCCACTCCTGGCCCATCGCGTGATCGACGCCGGCAAGCGGGCCAAACAACACCCCGCTCACCCCGGCCATCGCCGAGCCGATCGCAAACACGACGGTGAGGACCAGCGGAACCGGAATGCCCATCGCCTGGGCCATGACCCGGTCCTGGGTGGTGGCGCGGATCCAGATCCCCCAGGTGCCAAATTTGAGAAACAGCCAGAAGGCTCCGATGATCGTCGCCGAGAGACCCGCGATCAGCAGCCGATAGAGCGGGTAATCGAGATAAAAAAGGGTGATATGGCCGCTGAGCGGTTCGGCGATCTTGCGCGCCACCGGGCCGAACTGCCACAGCGCGTAATTCTGCAGGACGAGCGAGATGCCAAAGGTCGTCAGGATCGTCGTCAGCGGATCGCGGCCCAACAGCGGGCGCAAGGTCGTCACATAAACCGTGGCGCCAAAGACGGCGATGACGAGCGCGGCGGCGAGGAGGGCCAGCCAGAAATTGCCGGTTGCCGCCAGGATGAGCACCCCGACATAGGCGCCGAGCATCAAAAATTCGCCATGCGCGAAGTTGATCACATCCATGATGCCAAAGATCAGCGTCAGACCGGAGGCGACCAGCGCCAGGATCATGCCGCTGACAATGCCGTTCAGCGTCTGGATCACGAGTTGCGCGAAAAACACCGACATCTCACACGCCCATATAGCGGCGGATCACGGTGGGATCGTCGCGCAGTTCGGCAGAGCGGGCGTGATGGCGAACGACGCCCTTTTCGAGGATGTAGACGCGCTCACTGGCATCAAGGGTCAGCGGAACGTTCTGCTCGACCAGGAGGACCGCGGTTCCCTCGCGGCGCAACACCTCGACGATGTCGCGGATCTGCGCGACCATGCGCGGCATCAATCCTTCGCTTGGTTCGTCGAGAAGGACGATCTTGGGTTCGAGCATCATCGCGCGGGCGATCGCCAGCATCTGCTGCTCGCCGCCCGAGAGGGTGCCGCCGGCCTGACTGCGCCGCTCGGCGAGGACCGGGAAAAACCCATAAACCCGGTCGAGCAGCAACCGCCGCTTCTCTCGGGTCATGCCGGGACGGTCGAGACCGGTGCGCAAATTCTCCGACACCGTCAACAGCGGAAAGATCCGCCGTTCTTCGGGAACATAGCCGATCCCCAGGCGCGCCAGTCGGTGCGCCGGCAGATCGCCAAGCGACCGACCTTCGAGCGCGACCCGCCCCTGACTGGCGCGGACGAGACCGGCGATCACCTTCAATGTCGTGCTTTTGCCGACACCGTTGCGCCCCAGGAGACCGACGACTTCGCCGCGCCCGACCGCGAGCGAGACACCGTGCAGGATATGGCTCTTGCCGTAATGGGCGTGGATGCTCTCGACCTGGACGAGCGGCTCCCGCGCGCCGCTGCAAGCGTTCATGTCTTCAGATAGACCTCCAAGACGCGCGGGTTTGCCTGGATTTCGCTCGGGGGCCCCTCCGCAAGGATCTCGCCGTAATGAAATACGGTGATGCACTGGGCCAACTCCATGACCACCTGCATGTCGTGCTCGACGATGACGATGGTGAGGCCCTCAGAGATCCGGCGCACCAGTTCCATTGTCTCGCGGGTCTCGGCGGCGCTCATCCCGGCGGTCGGTTCATCGAGGCAGAGCAGTCGCGGCTCGGTGGCGAGCGCGATGCCGATTTCGAGCGTGCGCTGCTCGCCGTGTGACAGATTGGCGGCGAGTTCGTCCGCCTTGCCGGCGAGACCGACCGCGGACAGGGCGGCGTCGGCCTTGTCGGCGATGTCGCGAAAGGCGCTGTGGTGGGTCAGAAAGTTCCAGCGATGGCGGCGCGATTGCGCGGCGATGCGGACATTCTCAAACACCGTCGCATTGGGCAGAATGTTGGTGATCTGATAGGAGCGCGCGACGCCCTTCTGCGAGATGCGGTTCGGCGACAGCCCGGTGATGTCCTCGCCCGACAGCAGGATATGCCCCGAGGTCGGCCGCAGAACCCCGGTCAGACAGTTGAAAAAGGTGCTTTTGCCGGCTCCGTTCGGCCCGATGATGGCGCGCAACTCACCCGGCGCGACGGCGAAATTGACGCGGTTGAGCGCATTGAGACCGCCAAAGCGGACGCAGAGATCACGGGTGGCAAGAAGGGGCGCCGCGGCGCCCGTCGCCCCGTCGGCCATCTAGGCGGAAAACGTACAATGCGGCGGCACGACCGTCTTCTGCCAGGGGACCGTGGTGAGGACGTGATAGGTGCCGCCCCCCATCGTGAAGATGATCTCGCGCATAAAGGCCTGATGATCCGCCTTGCGCAGGATCTTGTCGCCGGTCGGGAAGTCGTAGCCCTCCTCCATCTTCATCCCTTCGAGGGCGGCGATCAGTTTTGACGAGTCGGCGCGGCCCTGGAACCCGGATTTCTCGACGCCGCGCTTCAATGCGTTCACCGCCTCGAAATTCGACTGGACATAGCGGTCGGGCAGTGCATTGGCAATTCCCGCCTTTTTCAGGCGGGCCACCGCGTCATTGAAAAAGCTGTGCAGATAGGGCGTATTGAGCGGCGAGTCAAACACCGGCACATAGCGGTCAACGGCCGTGAAGCCGTCGATCTTGTGGCCCATCGCCGGAAGCTGGCTGCCAACGGTGATGGCGCCGTCGCCGGCCCATTTGTATTTCCTGGCCAGGCCGAGATCATAGCCCTGGTTGACAATGTGGATCGCGTCCGGACCAAAGAAGATGAAAAACAGCCCGTCAAAATTGCCGTTGATCTTTGACAGGAACGGCGTCATGTCGGCGGTGCCGAGCGGGATGCCGAGCGTGCCGGCGACCGCGCCGCCATTGGCCTTGATCTCGTCGATGTAGGCGTCGCGGGTCGATTGGCCCCAGGCGTAATCGGCGTAGGCGATGTACCAGCTCTTGCCGAGCTTGTTGACGAGGTAGGGGGCAAACGCCTTCGCCTGCGCCGGGGCGAAATCGTAGGGCCGAAAGGTGTAGCGGTTGCAGTGCGTCGTCGTCAGCGTCGTGTCGAGGCAGACGCCGATCATGTTGACGACCTGCTGCTGGACAAAGAGCGGGACGCAGGCGAGACAGACATTTGACAGATAACCGCCGACATGAAAGTCGATATTGTCCTCGGTCACCAGCTTTTCGATCGCGCGGCGGCCGGTGTCGGGTGCGGATTCGCTGTCGGCAACAATCAGATCGACCGGCCGGCCGAGAAGACCGCCCGCCTTGTTGATGCGATCGACCGCCATCTGGACCCCGATCAGAGAGGTCTTGCCGCCGAGCGCGGCAACTCCGGTCAGCGGCTGCAAGGTGCCGAGGCGAAAGGGCTTAGCCGCGCCAAAGGCGCGCCGCCACGGTGTCGGCGCCAGGATTGTCGCGCCCAGGGCGGCGCCGGCCAGCGCGGAGCGGCGCGTCATGCGCCGTCCACGGTCCGCCCGCACAGCCGGTCGGGTGCCGTTCTCATCCATCTCCCACTCCCTTTTTTGCCGCTCTCGCTGATGGCCGCCGCCGCGAGCGGTTTGGCGACGCCGTGAAACCGAAAAATAAAATAAACTGATTTTCGCCGCGCTGTCACGGCCAACTGCAACCCCCGGAGCGCGCATCATGGCGCTCTCGCGCGATGACGGTTACGATCCCGGCGCCGATGAAACCTGAAGCCCCCCTGCCCGTCTATTTCATCCTGCACATCCCCAAGACGGCGGGGCAGACGATCCAACTCCACCTCGCCGAGCATTGCCCGCCCGGTGTCTTCTGGCAACCGCGGCGGCGCCTCCGGCCGCTGCGCCGCTTTGACGCGGGGCCGAGCGGTCCCGCCCGGCTCGGCGCGGTCAGCGGACATGATGTCGCGCGCGTGCTCGAAACCCGGTTCGCCGGCCGCGAGATCCGCCGGGTGGTGCTGCTGCGCGATCCGGTCGGGTTGCAGTTGTCCCTCTACAACTACCGGATGATGAACTACCTGGCCAAGGGTCTCGGAACCTACGGCCTGGCGCTGCATCTCAAATCCTTGCCGCGCGATTACATCGCCCATCTGCTGCTCCATCGCTGGCTCGGGCTGCCGTGGCCGGCCCTCTTGGCGCTCGGCGCGGCCCGCAAATACGAGATCCTCAACCGGATGCTGGCCGATTTCTGGTTTGTCGGCGCCCACACCGATTGCGAGCGGGTGATCGCGGCGATCGCGCCCGATCTCGGCGTGCCGGCGACGGCGACGCCGCGCAATACGGCGGCCGAATGGGCGAAACGCGTCGCATGGCGCCCGCTGAACGAGGCCGATCTCGGCCCGGCGGCGCGCGCTGCGATCCTCGCGCAGAACCCGATCGACGCGGCGTTATGGGAGAGTTGGCGCGCGGCCGGTTTTGCCGCCCGCGCGGTGCGGCCGCGCCCGCTCGCTCAGCCGCTCGGGAGCGGATTTCTCGTGCATGAGATGGTCCGCCCGGGCTTTGTGCTGACCCGCCTCATTCTGCGCCACGCTCTGCCCTGGCTGCGCGGCGAAGCCGGCGGCGGCATCACCCGCGGCGATCGCGCCCGCGACGCGGGCCGCTGGGATCTCGCGGCGCACCATTACCGGCGGTTTCTCGATCGCACCCCGGGCGCACCGGCGATCTGGGTGCAATACGGGCACGCCCTGAAGGAGCAGGGAGACTTGCGGGAGGCGGAAACCGCCTATCGCCGCGCGCTTGCCC
>JBOHMF010000110.1:0-11167 GCA_050730055.1 Allostellaceae bacterium | reverse complement strand
CAACGTTTGTAGACACCCGAGACCGCACAAAGGAAATAGAACTTCAGGAAGACGGTCGCCTTTCGGAAATCTCTATTCTTGAGCTTTGCGTTTGGGCCTGATCTTTTGTCATGGCCGGGCTTGTCCCGTGGGCCTTCAGCCCACGGACTTGATCCGTGGGCATCCACGCGCCGGAAGCAGCCACTGGTGGCTCCGGCAAGGGCGTGGATGCCCGGCACAAGGCTTGTCCTCGGGCCGCGCAAAGCGCGGACCCGTGGGCCGGGCATGACGAGCAAATAACAGCGCTCTCTGGTATCAGACCGTCAGCACGGTCTGCCCGGTGGTCTTGCGGTCTTGCAGATCGCGGTGCGCTCGCATCGCCTCGCGCAACGGATAGGTCTGGTTGACCGCGATCTTGACCGCCCCGCTCTCGACCACCTCAAACAATTCGCGCGCCGCAGTCAACAGATCCGCGCGCGTCGCGGTATATGTGTTGAGGGTCGGGCGGGTCAGAAACAGCGAACCCTTGGCCGAGAGAATGCCGGTATCGACCGGCCCGATCGCGCCCGAGGACTGTCCGAACGAGACCATCAGACCAAGCGGAGCAAGACAGTCGAGCGATTTGTAAAATGTGTCCTTGCCGACCGAGTCATAGACGACCGGAAGTTTTTTGCCGCCGGTCAACTCGGCGACGCGGGCGACAAAATCCTCGCGCCGGTAGTTGATCGGGTGGTCGCAGCCATTCTTCTTGACCAGCGCGGCTTTCTCGTCGTCACCGACGGTGCCGATCACGGTCGCACCGAGATGCTTGGCCCACTGGCACGCGATCAGCCCGACACCGCCGGCTGCGGCGTGCATGAGAATGGTCTCGCCGCGTTTGACCGGATGGGTGCGCCGGACCAGATACCACGCGGTCATGCCCTTCAGCATCATCGCCGCGGCCTGCTGATCGGTAATGCCGGCCGGCACCGGAACCAGCCGGTCGGCCGGCATCACGCGCTCGTCGGCATAGGCGCCGAGCGGCCCGCCGGCATAGGCGACGCGGTCGCCGGGTTTCAGCCCGTCAACACCGGGTCCGACCTCCTCGATGACGCCGGCCGCTTCCGAGCCGAGACCGCTCGGCATCGGCATCGGATAGAGGCCGCTGCGCTGGTAGGTATCGATGTAGTTGAGCCCGACTGCGGTATGACGGAGGCGGACCTGACCCGGCCCGGGCTTGCCGGGCGCGACCTCCTGCCATTCGAGGACTTCGGGTCCGCCGGTCCTTGCAAAGCGGATCGCATGTGCCATCGCCATTTCCTCCCGATTGCGTCACGATGAAGTAGGGCGGAATAGCATAGCGTATTCCGCCTTCGTCCCCGAGAAAGCGGCGGAATGCGCTGCGCTTTTCCGCCCTGCGGATTGCGAGCTTTCAAGGGCGAGCAGGAGACGTTTGGTCGGCAGACCCTCGCCGCCGCTGTAGCCGCCGATCCCATGCTTGGCCAGCACGCGATGGCACGGGATGACGATCGGGATCGGGTTTCTGCCGCAGGCATTGCCGACCGCGCGCGGACCCGAACCGATGTCGCGCGCCAGATCGCTGTAGGAGCGGGTCTCGCCATAGGGGATCTGCCGCATCGCCGCCCAGACCTGATGCTCGTGTGCGCTGCCGCGGGGCCCGAGCGGCAGGTCAAAGCGGCGCAGATCGCCGGCAAAATAGGCTTTGATCTGCCGCCGCGCCTCGGCGAGGAGCGGTGTCGCCTCGCCTTCCGGCGCGTCACCCCAGCCGATCGCGACAATCGCACTGCCATTCTCGGTCAGCACCAGGCGACCGACCGGGCTGTCAAAGGCAAGCGAGACACCCATCCTCTATCTCCTCTGCGCCAGTTCCGCGGCGAGCGCGGCGGGATCGGTCAAGGGCAGCGAGCACACCGGCCCGTCGCACACATAAGCCGCGGCGCGGCCGCCGACCAGCCCCTTGCCGTGCGCCGGGTGCCCCTCGGGCAGGCTCTCGCCGGGAGCGAGCGCCAGGACC
This sequence comes from Allostellaceae bacterium, assembly GCA_050730055.1. Taxonomy (GTDB): domain Bacteria; phylum Pseudomonadota; class Alphaproteobacteria; order ATCC43930; family CGMCC-115725; genus AP-15. The sequence continues at coordinate 9,174 of JBOHMF010000110.1, read as the reverse complement.
ACCCGGTTTGGCAACGAGACGCCGTAAACAGCGCGGCGCAAGGCATCGAAATCCGCCGCCTCGCGCTTGCCGACGAGCACGATCTGCAACGGCTTCGCCAGGGTCTCGATATTGTTCAGGAGGGTCGCCAGCGGAAAAAAGCTGCGCGCGATCTCGCCCGAAAACGTCGCGACGATCGCCTCGGCGCGCTGGCGGTAGGCGTCCTCGCCGAGAAGCAGCGCAAGCCAGGCCAGAACACCGACCAGGGTGCCGTTGCCGGCCGGGTTCGGGGAATCCGCCGCGGTCTTGGCGCGCGCGATCAGCCCGCCGGTGTCGGCGGCGGCAAAAAAGTAACCGCCCTCGGCATCGTCCCAGTAATCCCGGTCGAGGGTTGCGATCCAGACGCGGGCCTGCGCCAGATATCCGTGCTCGCCGGTCGCCTCGTGCAAGGCCAGCGCGGCGCGGCACAGATTGGCATAGTCATCGACGCTGGCCGGATGGCGCGCCTGCCCGGCCCGCCAACTGTGGAAAAGCCGTCCGTCCGCCGCGCTCATCCGGTCGCGGACGAGGGCGAAAGCACCGCGCGCCAGCGCGATCCAGTCCGGCCGCTCAAAGACCAGACCGGCATGGGCCAGCGCCGCGATCATCAACCCGTTCCAGTCGGCCAGCACCTTGTCGTCGCGACCGGGCGGGACGCGCTTCGCGCGCACCGCGAACAGGAGGGCGCGGCACGCGGCCAGTTCGCGCTCGGTTTCCTCGTCGGCGAGCGCCTTATGGGCGAGCCGGTTGAGGATGGTCTTCTCCTCCCAATTGCCCTCGTGCGTCACGTCATAGAAGCGTTTGAACAGCGCGGCGCGTGTGCCCAGCACGGCGTCGATCTCGGCCTCGCTCCAGACATAGAATTTGCCCTCCTCGTGCTCGCTGTCGGCGTCGAGACTGCCGGCAAGGCCGCCCTCTTCGGTCAGCATCTCGCGCCCGACCCAGCCCAGGGTCTCCTCGACCCGCTGCCGATAGAGCGGATTTTTTGTGCCCTGCCAAACGAGGGTCAACAGATCGACCAGTTCGGCATTGTCGTACAGCATCTTCTCAAAATGCGGCACGAGCCAGCGCGCATCGGTCGCATAGCGGGCAAAGCCGCCGCCGAGATGATCGTAGATGCCGCCCTGGCACATCGCGGTGAGCGCCTTCTCCACCGCCTCGCGATAGGCCGCCTCGCCGGTCCGCTTAAAGGCTCGCCAGAACAGTTCGAGGATGCCGGTCTGGGGGAATTTTGGGGCGGTGCCGATGCCGCCGTGGATCGGATCGGCCTCGCGCAGCAGCCGCTCGGCGATGCGGTCGAGGGTGTCGGGGCCGATCGGGTCGCCCTTTTGCGGCGCTCCCAGCCGCTGCAACGCCTGGCGCAGGGCCGCGGCATTCTGCGCCACCTTGCCGCGATCCTGCCGGTAGGCCTCGCTCATCGCCTCCAGAACCTGGCGGAAGCCCGGCCGTCCCCAGCGCGCGTCCGGCGGAAAATAGGTCCCGCCCCAGAACGGCTCGCCTTCGGGATTGAGAAACATCGTCAGCGGCCAGCCGCCCTGCTCGCCCAGCAAGGCCAGCGCGTGCTGGTAGATCGTATCGAGATCGGGGCGTTCCTCGCGGTCGATCTTGATATTGACAAAGCGCTCGTTCATCAGCCGGGCGATCTCGGGATTTTCAAAGCTCTCATGCGCCATCACGTGGCACCAGTGGCAGGCGGCGTAGCCGATCGATAGCAGGATCGGCACGTCGCGCCGCTTCGCTTCAGCGAGCGCGGACGCGCCCCAGGCCTGCCAATGGACCGGGTTGTCCTTGTGCTGCAACAGGTAGGGGCTGGTTTCCTCGCCAAGGCGGTTGCGGTCCATTGCAGGTCTCCTTCGCGCCGGCGGTATTTGCCGCCGCCGGCTCGACGCGCTAGGGTGCGTACCTTATCTTTACGCGCAAACGGTGGATCGCAAGAGCCGCTCCGCCCGCCGACAACGACAAGGAGATGCAAAATGGCAGACGCGAAGGCCGACCCGCCGCTCTTCTACCAGCACCATATCTTCATGTGCACAAACGTCCGGGCGGAAGGCCACCCGCGCGGCTCGTGCAGCGCCCGAGCGGCGGCGGCCGGCGGCGTCGAAAAGCTGCGCGGCTATGCCCGCGAGAAGGCGCGGGCCCTGGGGATCGAGAGCCTGCGCTGCAATGCTTCGGGCTGTCTCGACCGCTGTGAATTCGGTCCCAACATGGTGATCTATCCCGAGGGCGTGTGGTACCGCTACGAGAGCACCGCGGACATCGACGAGATCCTCGAAACCCATGTCAAGAACGGCGGCCGGGTCGAGCGGCTGATGCTGCAACCGGACCAGTTGCCGCCCAAACACTGAACCCCGGTCCCGACACGATCTTTGCACCGGCGACGGCGGCGGGACGCGCCGCGATCGCTGTCCTGCGCCTGTCCGGCCCCGAGACCGCGCGCGCCCTAAGAGGGATCGCAGGCCGGTTGCCGCCGCCGCGCCGGGCGAGCCGGGTCGCGCTCATCGATCCGCAGAGCGGTGAGCAGCTCGACGATGGGCTCCTGCTGTGGTTCCCGGCGCCGCACAGCTATACCGGCGAGGACATGGCCGAGTTGCACCTGCACGGCAGCCGCGCCGTTCTCGCCGCCGCGATCGCGGTGTTGCGCTCTCTTGGGCTGCGTTTCGCCGAGCCGGGCGAATTCACCCGCCGCGCCTTTCAGAACGGCAAGCTCGACCTGTTGCAGGCCGAGGCCATCGCCGATCTCGCCGCCGCCGAGACCGAAGCGCAGCGCCGCCAGGCCGTGCGCCAACTCGATGGTGCGCTGGGCGATCTCTATCGCGGCTGGCGCGACCGACTGCTGCGGCTCTGCGCCCATCTCGAAGCGGCGATCGACTTTCCCGATGAGGATCTGCCGCCCGCGATCGAGGCCGAGATTGCCGGCGGCGTTGATGACCTCGCCGCCGCGATCGGCCGGCACCTCGCCGACGGGCACCGCGGCGAGCGCCTGCGCGACGGCATCGGAGTGGCAATCCTGGGGCCGCCCAACGCCGGCAAATCAAGCCTTCTGAACCGCATCGCGCGGCGCGAGGCAGCGATCACCTCGCCCGAGGCCGGCACCACGCGCGACATCGTCGAGGTGGCGATCGATCTGGAGGGCTATCCGGTCCTCCTCGCCGACACCGCCGGTCTGCGCGACAGCGAGGATCGCGTTGAACAGGAAGGGTTGAAGCGCGCGCTGGCCCGTGCCGAGGCGGCCGAATTGCGCCTCTTTGTCTTTGACGCGGCGCGGCCCGAGGACGCCGGCGGCGCCGCGCGCTGGTCGGGACCCGAGACCCTTCTCGTCGCCAACAAGATCGATCTTTTGCCGCGACTGCCCGATCTGCCGGCGGACGCCTTCGCCGTCTCAGCTCTGACCGGGGCCGGGATCGATCGGCTGCTCGCGGCTTTGGGCGAGAAGGTCGCTGACAGCTACCGCATCGAAGCGCCGGTTTTGACTCGGGCCCGCCATCGTCAGGCGCTCGAAGAGACCCTTGAAGCGCTGACCCGCGCGCGCACGGCGCCGCTGCCGGAACTGCGCGCCGAGGACCTGCGCCTCGCGCTCAGAAGCCTCGGCCAGATCACCGGCGCCGTCGATGTCGAAGATTTGCTCGACGTGATCTTTCGCGATTTCTGCATCGGGAAGTGATTGCGAAACGCCCCACGCCCCTTGCACTCATTCCTCAAAGGTCTCGCGCAGTGCGGTAAGCGTGAGGCTCAAAGTGCGCGGCGTGACTGCGCCAAGGCAGCGCACCAGCCGCTGCTTGTCCAGCGTTCGGATCTGATCGAGCAGGATCAGGCCGTTTTTGCCCTGAAATTCGACCGAGATACGGTAGGGCGCGGGCCGGCTGCCGGTGATCATCGGCGCCACTGTGACGGTTCGCAAGTGGTCGTGCATCTCGGCCGGGGATATGATCAGGCAAGGGCGGGTCTTCTGGATTTCGCTGCCCACCGTGGGATCGAGCGCGGCGAGCCAAACTCCGCCGCGAACCACGCCGGGCTGCCCCTTTACCACACAAGATCGTCATAGTCGGCATTGCCAAACTCGGGCCACACCAGCGTGTCGTCCCCGGCCTCGGCGATTTCATGCGATGCTTCGGCCCAGCCCTCACGCGGCCGCCGCTTCACCGGCACCATAACGATGCGTCCGTCTTCAAGGGTGATATCAACCGCGTCTCCGCTGTCGATTCCGACCTCCGCCAGCATCGATTTCGGGATGATGACCCCGGACGAATTGCCCAGCTTGCGCAGCGCTGTTCGCATTGCCGCCTCCTCAGTCCGGTAGTAACGGAGTTATAACATAGGTCTTTGTCAAGACCGCAATGCCTCACCGGAAACCTCGACAGCTTCAGACTGCCCTCATACATTCCGCGGCCATGAACGAGATCATCGGAACCTACGACGTCATCGTGGTCGGCGGCGGGCATGCCGGCGTCGAGGCGGCGGCGGCGGCGGCGCGCCTTGGCGCCAAGACGCTGCTCCTCACCCACCAGCGCGCCACGATTGGCGAGATGTCGTGCAACCCGGCGATCGGCGGTCTCGGCAAGGGCCATCTGGTGCGCGAGATCGACGCGCTCGATAGCCTGATGGGCCGCGCCATCGATCGCGCCGGCATCCAGTTCCGCATCCTCAATCGCAGCAAGGGACCGGCGGTCCGGGGCCCGCGCGCCCAGGCCGATCGCAAGCTCTATCGCGCCGCGATGGCAGAGCTGCTGGCCGAGACGCCGAGTCTCGATATCGTCGAAGGCGCGGCCGAGGATCTTGCGATTGATCCTGCCGGCCGGGTCTGCGGCCTCGTGCTCGAAGACGGGCGGCGGTTTGCGACCGGCCGCGTCGTGCTGACCACCGGGACGTTTCTCAATGGTCTCATCCATATCGGCGAGGACAGGACCCCGGCCGGGCGGGTTGGCGAGCGGCCGGCAATCGGTCTGGCGAAAACGCTCGCGCGCGCCGGTTTCGCGCTCGGCCGGCTGAAGACCGGGACGCCGCCGCGGCTCGACGGCCGGACGATCGATTGGCAGGGGCTCGATCTCCAGCTGGGCGACGATCCGCCGCCGCCCTTCTCGTTTCTGACGGAAAAGATCACGACGGCGCAGATCGCCTGTCATATCACCGCGACGACGCCGCAAACTCATGCCTTGATCCGTGCCAATCTCACTCGCTCGCCGCTCTATGGGGGCGCCATCACCGGCATCGGCCCGCGCTATTGCCCCTCGATCGAGGACAAGGTGGTGCGCTTTGCCGAGCGCGAGCGCCATCAGATCTTTCTCGAACCCGAAGGTCTCGACGACGATACGGTCTATCCGAACGGCATCTCGACCTCGCTGCCGCGCGACGTGCAGGAGGCGATGCTGAAAACAATTCCCGGTCTCGAACGCGCGGCGATGCGGCGGCCCGGTTATGCGATCGAATATGATTTTGTCGATCCGCGCGAGCTTTATCCGACGCTCGAAACCCGCCGCGTTCCGGGCCTCTATCTCGCCGGCCAGATCAACGGTACGACCGGCTACGAGGAGGCGGCGGCGCAAGGTCTCCTGGCCGGGATCAACGCGGCGCTGGCAGCGGCCGGAGCGGTGTCTTTCACGCTCGACCGGGCGCAAGCCTATATCGGCGTCCTGGTCGATGATCTGGTGACGCGCGGCGCGAGCGAACCCTATCGCATGTTTACCTCGCGCGCCGAGTATCGCCTTCTGCTGCGCGCCGACAATGCCGATCAGCGCCTCACGCCGGCGGGGGTCGCGATCGGCGTTGTCGGCGCCGCGCGGGCGCAGCGCTTTGCGGCAAAGGCGGCGGCGCTGGATGCTGCCCGCCGCCGTCTCGCCGAACTCGGGATGACGCCGCCCGTCCTCCTGCGCCATGGCATTTCCGTCAATGCCGACGGCATCGCCCGCACCGCGACGGAGCTTCTGGCCCATCCGGGGATCGACCTCGCCCGGCTCGCGCGGATCTGGCCGGAACTCGCGGCTGTTCCGCCCGAGATCGCCGAACAGCTTGAGATCGACGCGCGCTATGCCGGTTATCTCGAACGGCAGGAGCGCGACATCGCCGCCTATCGCCGCGACGAGGCGCTGCTGCTGCCGGCCGAACTCGATTATGCTGCGATCGGCGGGCTGTCGCACGAAGTGCGCGACAAGCTGGCCGAGGCGCGTCCCGCGACCCTCGGCGCGGCGGCGCGGATCTCCGGCGTCACCCCGGCCGCTCTCGTCGCCCTCTTAAAGCATGTCAAGCGCCGGCCGGCCGGTGCGCGCGCGGCGTGAAACCGGACGACACCAAGCCGCTTGGCCCCGAGGGCTTGGCCGCACGTCTCGCCATTTCCGCCGAAACGCTGGCGCGCCTCTCGGCCTATGTCGATCTGTTGCTGCGCTGGGCGGAGCGGATCAACCTCGTTGGCCGTGTCACGCTCGCCGACCCGTGGCGCCGCCATATTCTTGATTCGGCGCAGCTTCTCCCGTTTGTGCCGGCAGGAGCGAAAAGCCTTGTCGATCTCGGCAGCGGCGCTGGGTTCCCCGGTCTGGTGCTGGCGATCCTCGGGGTTTCCGGCATCGAGCTCGTCGAGGCCGACGCGCGCAAATGCGCGTTTCTGCGCGAGGCGGCGCGGGTCACGGAGGCGCCGGTGGCGATCCATCCGCGGCGGATCGAGGCCATGCCGGCACGAGCCGTTGATGTCGTGACCGCGCGCGCTCTGGCGCCCTTGGACCGGCTGCTCGATCTCGCCGCGCCGTTTCTCGGCCCGCAGACCGTCTGTCTGCTTCTCAAAGGCGAGCGCGCTGAGGAGGAACTGGCCGCCGCCCGCCGGACCTGGACCGCGACCGCTGCACGCTACGCGAGCCTGTCCGATCCGCGCGGGTTTGTTCTGCGCCTCTATGGGATCGCTCGCACCGGACGCTGATCCGCGGTCCCGCGCCCTCAAGCCTGCCGCAGATTGACGGCCGAGATCCGCCCCTGCTGGCCGCGCTCGATATCAAACGAGAGTTTCTGTCCCTCGCGCAGATTGCCTATCCCCGCGCGCTCGACCGCCGAGATATGGACAAAGACATCCTTTGAGCCGTCCTCGGGCTGGATAAAGCCGTAGCCCTTCTGCGGGTTGAACCATTTGACGGTGCCGACGGCCATGCCATCTCCTCCTTGAAAACGGGCCGCGCGCCAACCCGCGCGCGGGTCGAACGTCGCCTGGCGGGGAAACTGGGTCTCCCGGCTCAGCTCGGAGCGAGGAAGAGCAGGCCACAGCCGATCGAGTTTGACCCGCGGAGCTTAGAATCTCGCCCGGCCCGCCACAAGCGCGGAGTGCCGCGCCACCGCCAGGGCGAGGAGGGGGCATCCCCAACCTCTTATTCCGGCTGCTGCGCGCGATACCAGTCGAGGATCTCTGCGCCGGTCCAGAACAGGACGCCCGGTCGCGCCCGCATGTGGGCGAGCGCCGTGCGAAAATATTTCAGGCGGTGCGGCACCCCCATGATGTAGGGATGGACGACCAGCGCCATGACCCGCGCCGAAGCGGCCGCGTCGCTGTAAAGCTGCTCAAACTGGTCGATCGCGCGCTCCGCATATTCGCCGGCCTTGTGATGCTGGATCAGCATCATCGCCACATCGTTGCATTCCTGCGTGTAGGGGATCGAGACGATCGGCCGGGTGGGTGTTTGCAGCACCACCGGCTGGTCGTCGAGCACCCAGTCGCAGACATAGTCATAGCCTTCCTCGACCAAGAGATCGGGCGTTTCCCAGGTTTCGGTCAGACCGGGGCCGAGCCAGCCGCGCGGATTCTTGCCGGTGACGGCGCGGATCGCCACCGCAGTGGCGCGGATGTCGGTGCGCTCGTCGGCGACCTTCTGCATGTTCTTCTGGGTGAAGCCGTGGCCGATAAACTCCCATTGGCGCTGGCGGGCAGCCTCGGCGATGGCGCCGTAGCGGGCGATCGCCGAGCCGTTGACGGCAAGGACGGCGCGCACCCGCTGCTCGTCGAGGGTCTCCAGCATCCGCCAGAAGCCGACGCGGTTGCCGTATTCGTGCCAGGCCCAGTTCGGGATGTCCGGCATCGGCGCGCCGCCGGCCGGCGGGGTCAGGACGGTGCGGGGCATCGTCTCGTTGATGTCCCACTCCTCGACATTGACGATGACCCACACGGCGAGGCGCGCGCCGTCGGGCAGGGTCAGCTTTGGCCGCCCGGCGATCGGCGAATACGGGAGGCGCTCGGTCGGCAGCATCACTTTTCTCCCTTCGCCGCCCGATACCACTCCAGGATCTCGGCGCCGTTCCAGTGCAAGACGCCGGCGTGGCGGTTGACGTGCTCATAGACCGCTTCGAGATATTTGATGCGGTGCGGCTGACCGCTGATATAGGGGTGGATCGCGATCGCCATGATCTTGGCGCGGCGCTCGCCCTCGCGGTAGAGCCGCTCAAAGCTGTCGAGACAGCGCTCGGTGAAATAGGCCGAGGGGTGATGCTGGACCAGCATCATCGGGATGTCGTTCAACTCGACCGTATAGGGGAGGGTGACGAGGGGCCCGTGAGCGGTCTTGATCTCGCTCGGCTCGTCGTCATAGACCCAGTCGCCGACATACTTGACCCCGGCGGCGGCGAGAAGATCGGGCGTGTCCTCGGTTTCGGTCAGCCCCGGGCCGAGCCAGCCCACCGGCCGCGTGCCGGTAAAGCCCGCGATGGTGGCAAGCGATTTTTCGATCATCGCCTGCTGGTCTTCGACCCGGTGGATCGGCATCTGCTCAAAGGCATGGCCCATGAACTCCCAGTCGGCCTCGTGCGCGGCGCGGGCGACGCGCGGGTAATCCTCGCAGACGCGGGCGTTGATCGACAGCGTCGGACGGATGCCGAGCCGGGCGAACAGCTCGAAAAAGCGCCACACCCCGACCCGCATCCCGTATTCGTGCCAGGCCCAGTTTGGCAGATCGGGCAGCAGCACCTGCCCGGTCGGCGCCGGCAAGACCTGCCGCGCCATCGGCCGCGAGATGTCCCAGACTTCGAGGTTGACGATTGTCCACAGCACAAGGCGCGCGCCGCCCGGCAGCTTGAGCGGCGGGCGATCGACAATCGCCGAATAGGGCGCGCGCTCGCGCGGGATCATGGTCGCCGCTCCGCAGTGACGATGATGCAGGGGGGTGATTTTGCCATCGCTTCTCTCCGCCAATACCC
>JBOHMF010000109.1:0-11227 GCA_050730055.1 Allostellaceae bacterium | reverse complement strand
CTCCATGCCTGAGCGACAGACATGGGCATTGGCACAGCAGGCCGAGCAGTTACGACGGATCAACCTGAGATAGTTATGGAAACCGCCTCTTAGGGTCGCCCCACATTTCTGTGGCTGCCGCTATAAATAATGCGATCTTCGTCGCCGAGTTTGTCCCGATCTGGGGGACTTTGGCCATCTTTATGTGGTTAAACCAGAGCTCAAACTGCTCAAACCATTTCTTCATAGTTGACAAACTCGCAAGCATATGTGCAGCTTTAGTGGACTTAGATTCGTATTGAAGTTGGGCTGTATAAATATCAAGAACAGAAATTGTGGTCCTATTGTATTTACGGCCGAGCCGCCTTTGCGCTTGTTCACTTGCTAATAGCTCACCCAGAGATCGGGTATCTCTAGAAATGACGTAGTATAGAAACATTTGCGATGGTGCTTGACCGGCCGAAAAGCCGCTCTCTTTCCACCAGTCGTTCCATGCTTGAGGGTCTTTCCAGGGGTATTCTAACTCATATTTTTCCCTACCTGCCTTTATCATCCGCGCCGCTCCCTCCCGCTGCGGGTCGAAAACACCGACAAGACGGATAAAGTAGACCCTGTCCGACTCGCCAAATACCGCAAGACGCAAATCCTGTGGGCTCAGCGGTTCGCCACCCTCGTTGATGCGTCTAAAAATTTCGAGCCTCAGCCCCAACTCAAGATTTGCGGGTAAAATTATGAAATTTAAAATATAAAAATTAATTTGATTTTGAATTGATTGTGGTAAATCTGAAAATTGTTTCCCTTGCAATAGCGACCCCGTATTTTCTGAATACTCTACTGCATCGTCAGATGCTAATTGAAATCTGTTGTTTAAATAGTCGCGAATCGTTGTCAATCTCTGTTGGCCGTCCACGATTTCTTGTGTCTGAAGGCCAGCGGCGCTGGTTTGTGGATACACAACTAACGGCGGAACGGTCATGTTGTTGACTAGAGATTCGATGAAGAGGGATCGTTTGTAGATATCCCATTGCGAGGAATCCCGTTGATAGTCTGGTACGAAGAGAATCCCCTGACTGAGCTGTTGAATTACCGCACTGACGTTCACAGACTGGGTGAGTGTGGGGTTTACAACCAAGGGCTTAAAGGTCATTTCTGCGTTTGATGGCATATCAGCTCCTTCGCGTTTTCGCGGGTTAAGGTGCTTCCAGAGGACGACGATCGGTTGCGTAGAATATCATACGTGCTATCGTCTCGGTAGTGATACCGGATCGCGAGGACCGCAGTGGGATTGACCCTCCCCCGCATCGCCGTCATCGGCACCGGCGGCACGATCTCTTCCCTCGGCGCCACCAGTCTCGACACGCTCGACTATCCCGAATTCGGCCGCAAGCTCGACGCCGCGGCACTGCTCGACCGCTTTGCCGAAACCCGCCTCGTGGCCGATCCGCTGCCGGTGGCGTTCCGCCAGGTCGGCAGCACCGCGATCGGACCCGAGGACTGGATCGAGCTTCGAGCTCTTATCCACCGTCTCGAGCGCGAGGACCCTGCGCTCACCGGCTTTGTTATCACGCACGGCACGGCGACGCTGGAAGAGACCGCGTTTTTTCTCAACCTGACCCTGGCCGTCGCCCAGCCGGTCGTCGTGGTCGGGGCCCAGCGCCCGGCGAGCGCGCTCGGCACCGACGCCGGCATGAACCTTGTCGCCGCCTTGCGCGTCGCCGGCGCGCCCGAGGCGCGCGGAAAAGGCGTCCTCGTCGTGCTCAACGACGAGATCCACCCGGCGCGCGACGTGGTCAAGACCTCGACCTACCGCATGCAGACCTTCCGCTCGCTCGATTTTGGCGCGCTCGGCCATGTCGATGGCGACGGCGTCCATTTCTTCCGCGCCCCGACCCGCCCGCACATGCCCGACACCCCCTTTGCCAGGCTGGAGATGGCAAACCTGCCACGGGTCGATATCATCTACTCCTACGCCGGGGCCGATGGGGCGCTGGTCGAGGCGGCGGTCGCTGCCGGCGCGCGCGGTCTCGTCTCGGCCGGCTTTGCGCCGGGAACCCCGGCGCCGCTGCAGCGCGACGCCTTTGAGCGGGCCGCTGCGGCGGGTGTGGTGGTGGTGCAGACAAGCCGCGCCTTCACCGGACGGGTCGCGCCGCGCCGCCGCCTGCGCGAGACCGGGATCATCGCCGGCGCCGACCTGAGCCCGCAGAAGGCCCGCATCCTCTTGATGCTGACGCTGTTGACGACGCGCGACAGCGCTGCGATCCAGGAGGCGTTCCAGACCTATTGAACGCCTCCCGGTGCGGTGCCGGCGCCTAGATCCCCGCATACCACTCGTAGCCGTTGTCCTCGTAAAACCCGCCATGGCCGCCTTCAATATGGCGGAAGCTTTCGACCAGCGCGATGCGCTTCAGGTATTTCGCCATCTTGTAGCCGAGCTGGCGCCCCAGCCGCAGGCGCAGCGGCGCGCCGTAGGGGATGGGGAGAGCGTGGCCGTTCATCGCATAGGCGAGGATCGTCTGCGGATGCCGGGCCTCGGCGAGGTCGATGCTTTCATAGTATTTCTCGAACGCTCCAGCGACCCGGTCATAGCAGAAGAACATCACATAGCGGGCCCGCCGCTGCACGCCGAGCGGGGCGAGGACCGCCGCCAGCGGCACCCCGGTCCATTGGCCGATGCAGCTCCACCCCTCGACGCAATCGTGCCGGGTGATCTGGGTCACCGCGGGCAACCGCCGCAACGCCGCGAGCGAGAGGCGCATCGGGTGATCGACCAGACCGCCCAGTTCGAGCCGCCAGTCGGCAAAACCGCCCTGCGCCAGCTTCTGATATTCCGGGTCGGCCGGATCGTGCGTGCCGTTGCTCTTGAAATGCGGCGATAGATCCGCCTCGGTGTAGAGCCGGCCCTCGGCGCCGCGCGGCGTGATCGCGGTCTGGACAAATTCATTCACCCGCTCCGCGCTGTCGAGCACGCGCCGCGTCCAAACGCTCGGGGCGGATCGGTCACAGCCGGCGAGCCATAGCGTTGCAAGACCACCTGCCGTGCGGCCGAGCACGCGGCGGCGGTCGATCCTTCTCTTGTCACTCATCGCCGCGGTCCCCCTTCCCGTCCGCGATGCGGTAGCGGCCGGTGATCATCGCGCGCATGTTGTTCCACGGCCCCGACAGAACAACCATCGCGATGTGCACGATGACGAATGCGACAAGAGCGAGCGCACCGAGAAAGTGGAGGGAATTATCGGCTTGACGTACCAACCCACAACCTGTATGATTGCTGAGAATACAGGAATGGTGCGGTTATGGCAAACCACCGGATCGATCTCCGCAACCCTATCTATCACGACGAGAACGCAGCGCGCGAGCATCTGGAGGCCGTTCTCTGGCCGCAGGGTCCGGTCTGCCCGCGCTGCGGCGTGATGGATGAGCGTATCACGAAGCTGCAAGGCAAGAGCACCCGGCCGGGCGTCTATAAGTGCAAGGACTGCCGTAAGCCGTTCACTGTGACGGTCGGGACCGTCATGGAGCGTTCGCATATCCCGCTGTCGAAGTGGGTACTGGCGGCGCAGCTCATGGCGTCGAGCAAGAAATCCATGAGCGCGCATCAACTGATGCGGATGCTTGATGTCACCTACGAGGCGGCTTGGTTCTTGTTCCACCGGCTGCGCGAGGCCGCGAACGATCTTGCTGGCTCGGGACCGCTGGGCGGCGCGAACGAAGTCGTTGAAGCCGACGAGACGTTCATCGGCGGCCTGGAGGGAAACAAGCACAAGTCGAAGCGTACTCCCGGCCGCCAAGGTGGGGCTGGGAAGGCCGCTGTCGTGGCGCTCGTCGAACGTGACGGGCGTGTGCGCTCACGGCATGTCGCGAACATCGATTCGGATACACTGAAGCCAGTGCTGCAAGCGCACATCGATCGGCGCTCCTACCTGATGACGGACGAGAGCGCCGTCTATCCGCCGATCGCCAAGGACTTCGGCGGACACGGCACGGTCAACCACTCGGCCGAGGAGTATGTCCGTACAGGTGGCTTCCACCACACCAACACGGTTGAAGGGTTTTTCGCCCTGTTGAAGCGCGCCGTCTACGGCCAGTTCCACCATGTCAGTGAGGCTCATTTGCACCGCTACCTCGCCGAAGCCGACTTCAAGTACACGTATCGCTCCGCGCGCGGGTTTGACGACAAGGATCGTGCGAACGAACTGCTTCGCGGCGCCAAGGGGAAGCGGCTCCTGTATCGACAGCCTGACAGCAGAACGTCCGCCTAAGAAGGCGCGAAAGCGTCCGCGTCGGCGCGCAAGACGCGAATCAACAGATTGACTCGCGGCGGCAGTTCAGACACAAGATTTGCCAGACGCACAAACGCCCGGCGGGAACCGGGCGTTTGTCCCCGCCGGTTTCGGAGCCGGGGCGGGAGTACAGATCTGGACGGCCAAATCATAGTGATTGGCACCGATGCGTCAAGACGGCTCCGCTGCAACGGAGGCCGTAATGGCTCGCAAATGCCGTCCCGTTTATCCAAAGTCGGCCAAACAAAAGACCGTGCGCGTGCGCGCCCATAAGCGCGCGACACCGCGCGACACCGCGGCGGCCGAGTCGTCGCTGCTAGGCTGGCTTGCGCACCTTGGGCGGCCGACCTCGCCGCCCAACACCATTTCCCCTCGCGCGCCGCACCCGTTCAGCCGTCTCGGCACGCGATTGGGGGGGCGTCTTCAAGATCCGGCGCAGCAGCGCATCGCGGCCCTGCGCAACCTGGTCGTCGTCGCTCGGTGGCTCGCTCATAGGGGGAGGATATCATGCCTAAGGAGCCTTTATACATCCGCAATTTCAAAATGATCGCGCGCGCCAATCCCGCTTTTGGCGATCTTCCGAAATTGGAAGCTGAAATATATGGAGCGAATGACCGTGCCAGGGCCGTTATGCTTAGTGCTATTCTGGAAACATCTTTAGAGAGTTTTCTAAAAAGCAAAGCACGACCAGCATTAAACGCCGATGACACGAGACTTCTTTTTGATTGGGGCGGTCCATTAGGAGAATTCGCCTCAAAAATATTGATTGGATACGTATTCAATTTGTATGGCCCAGATACTCGGCACGACTTAGATCTTGTTCGCCTGATGCGGAATGAGTTTGCTCATTCACGTAGATCTTTCGATTTCACGACACCGGAAGTCGCCGCAGTATGCACTCATCTAAGATCTCCCGACTCGCCGGGTGCCTTTATCCCCCATAGTTGGCTTCAGATAGTACCACATGAAGAATTGGGGGATGCGGCAGACATGAGGCACCCGCGCACGCGGTACATCTCTACTTGTCATATCATTTCCACGCGGCTGTTAAGTCATACTAGCGCGCTGGCTCAGCCTTTTGATTTGCCATAGCGACCCGCGCCATTGCGCGGTACACGGCATCGACGATCCACTCGCCACGATCAACCGAGTCAAAAAGCGCAAGTTCGTTCACGCCAGCCTCGATCATCTCAGGCGTGATCTCGATTTCCTCTTCGTTGTCGCGTTCGCAATGCGAGTCAGAATCTACAAGTAGCGTCATGGTACGTCAACCGTGTAATTCCCAAATAGGTGACGTGGAAATCTGCCTTATTGGTGACGACAACATTGTCACGGCTTACGAAATGAAAATGAAGCACGTGACGATAGACGACATTGACGCCGCTGTTGCAAAAATCAGCCGACACAAAACACGAATTGACAATTATATATTCATCACGACCGAGAACATGGAGCGCGTCGTTACGGAGTACGCGGCAAAATTTTATGAGGAGACGGGCGGGAAAGAGATTACAATTTTGGATTGCTTGGGTTTTCTCAAACATTTTTTGCACCTGTTCCACCGCATCAGAGTGGATTTTCTAAATTCTTATCAGGAAATGGTGATGGCCGAGCCGGATTCTGCGATCAGTCAAGCGTTGAAGGAAGCATTTTTAGCTTTGCGTCAGGCGGCGGAGAGCGGCGATTAGAACCGCACGCCGGTTTTCCTGAAGGCCGGTTATGCGACACAATCAATTTCGCTATTCATGCGCTGAGCCGAACGGGAGCGAAAATCGCTCGAGTCAGCACGCTGCATCGCGCTCGGCGAGAAACGCGATCTCCTCCTTGGTCGAGGTCCGGCCGAGGATCGCGTTCCGGTGTGGAAAGCGGCCAAAGCGGGCGATGATCTCGTTGTAGCGGCGGGTGTAGCGCAGATCGTCAGGGAAATCGAGATCGCGCGGCAGCGCCTCGAAGAGAACCAAAGCGCGGTGTTGGTCCGCGAGATTCTCGCTATGGTGAAGCGGCAGATAGAAAAAGCTGCGCCAGACCGGCGGGACTTTCTGGTCAAAGCCCCGCGCCATTGCCCGGTCGGCGACGGCACGGGCTTGCGGATCGGTCGCGTAGGCGCGCGGGGTGCCGCGAAAGATGTTGCGCGGCACCTGATCCAGGAGCAGCACCAGCGCCAGCGCGCTTTCCGGTTCCGTCTCCCACGCGGCAAGCGCGCCGGTCGCGGCCAATTCGTGATCGGCGAGAAAGTTCTCGCGCACCAGGGCGTCAAATTCGGGCGTGCTCTTGAACCAGAGCTGCCGGCGCTTCTCGCGCGCCGGATCGCCTTCCGGCGCAAACCAGAAATCGAGCAAAGCCCGCGCCCGCTCGGGGATTTGTGCCGTCATTCCTGTGATATCCCCTTGCCCATCAGCCTCTGACATATGAATGTATCTTTTCTTCGCCATGCTGAAAGCAATACTTATGGTCGCCATGGTCGGGCTTGACCCGTGGGCCTTCAGCCCACGGACTTGATCCGTGGGCATCCACGCGGTGCAGCACTTGCGAACATTTGAGGTCCGGAAAGACGTGAATGCCCGGAACAAGTCCGGGCATGGCGGGATGGAGGGCGGGCGAGGGTGTTCGCGCGCTCAGCATCCGGTTCTCCCGCTCAGCTCAACACCAGCCCGCCATCGACATTGTAGGCCTGTCCGGTGATGTTGCGCGCGCCGGGTGAGACGAGAAACACCGCCATCGCGGCGATGTCTTCCGGAGTGTTGGCGCGGCCGATCGGGATGGGGCGCTCCGATTCGGCCAGGATCTCCTCGACCGAAATGCCGCGCTCGGCGGCGCGCGCCTCGGCATTGCGCAGACCGAGCGCGGTGCGCGTCACGCCGGGACAGATCGCGTTGACCGTGATGTTGTGGCGGCCGAGCTGCAAGGCCGCGAGTTTGGTCAGCGCGATGACCGCCCCCTTGCTCGCGGCATAGGCGGCGTTTGAGGCGCCGGCATAGCCGCGCCCGGAGATCGAGGCGATGTTGACGATGCGGCCCCCAGGGGTCGAGCCAGTGGGGGTCGAGCCAGTGGGGGTCGAGCCGGCGGACCGCTCGCGCTCGTTCTGGCGGATCATCGCGCGGGCGGCGCGTTGCAGGCAGAAAAAGACACCCTTGGCGTTGACCCGGTGGATGCGGTCCCAATCCGCCTCGGTCAGATCCATGAGCGCCGCATAACGGGTGACGCCGGCATTGTTGACCAGGATGTCGAGCCGACCAAATTCGGCGAGCGTGCGCGCGACCATCGCCTCGATGCTCGCGACAGCGCCGCAATCGGCCTCGATCGCCAGCGCCCGCCCGGCGTTGCCGGCGGCCTTCTCGGCGATCTGCCGCGCCGCGGCGGCATCGATGTCGGCGGCGGCGAGATTCGCCCCGGCCTTGGCCATCGCCAGCGCGATCGCCGCGCCGATCCCGGCGCCGGCCCCAGTCACCAGCGCCGTTTGGCCCTCTAAGAACGACATCCTCTCCTCCTCCGGCCGCGCTCCGGGCTATTGTGCCACGAGAAGGAGCCCCACGTGCAATTCTCCGCGCTTGCCGATCGCCTCGCCGGCCGCGACACCGGCGCCTGGAAGGTCCATGTTGAGGCGGCGCGCCGTCGCGCCGCGGGCGCCGATGTGATCACGCTGACCATCGGCGACCCCGATCAGGCGCCGCCCGAGCCGGTCGTCGCCGCGACGGTCGCCGCGCTCCGCCGCGGCCATACCGGCTATGCCCCGATCCTCGGTTATCCCGAGGTGCGCGCGGCGATCGCGGCGCGGGTCGCGCGCCGCACCGGCCGCCCGTGCGCGGCGGACAATATCGTCGTCGTGCCGGGCGCCCAGGCCGGGCTTTATTGCGCGCTGCAATGCCTTGCCGGGCCGGGCGACGAGGTCGTCGTGCCCGAGCCGGTTTATGCCACCTACCCCGCCGTGATCGCGGCCGCCGGGGCCCAGATGGTCAGCGTGCCGCTCCTGCCGGAGCGCGGCTTTCACCCCGATCTCGACGCCCTCGCGCGCGCGATCGGGCCGCGGACGCGGGTGTTGTGGATCAACAGCCCGCACAACCCCACCGGCGCCGTTTTCACCGCCGCGGAGATCGCCGCGATCGCCCAAATCTGCCGCAAGCGCGATCTATGGCTCTTGTCCGACGAGGTTTATGAAGACCTCGCCTTTGCCCGTCCGCACACGAGCGCCTGGTCGCTGCCGGGGATGGCCGAGCGCACGGTCGTCGTCTCCAGCCTGTCAAAATCGCACGCGATGCCGGGCTTTCGCCTGGGCTGGATCGTCGGGCCGCCGGAACTGGCAACGCATCTCTTCGCCCTGCTGCTGGCGATGCTCTATGGCGGCCCGCCGTTTATCCAGGACGGAGCCTTGGCCGCCCTCTCGGCCGATCTGCCCGAGGCGGCGGCGCTGGCCGCGTCCTATCGCGCGCGGGCGGCGATGCTGTCGAGCCTCCTGGCCACGGCGCCGGGCGTTCGGGTGACGCCGCCCGAAGGCGGGATGTTTGTCCTCCTGGACGTGCGCGGCACCGGGCTTGACGCGCCCGAATTTGCGCTCCGACTGCTGGAACAGGAGGATGTCGCGGTGCTGCCGTGTGATGACTTTGGTGCGAGCGCCGCGGGGCATCTGCGCATCGCGCTGTGCGCCCCCGAGCCGCGCCTCGCCGAGGCCGGCCAACGCATCGTCCGTTTCGCCCGCGGTCTCGCCGGAGCGTGAGGGATGCACGGCGCCTCCGCTGCGCTCCGATCATCCGCTGCGACTAGGGCGGGTCTCCGCAAGGAGATGAAAACCACCGTATCGCCAGGCGATAATACTCCTCGAAATGTGAGGCGGGTCACAGCGGGCCGCCCGGAAGGCGGATACGCTTTGCGCCACGGGTCATTGCTGGAACATGCCCGATCAGGAAGGTTCACATGGCACAGATCACGTTGGACGGCGGTATCCAGGTCACAACCTTCAGGCCGCCGCGCGGTTTCGACCCGCTCATTGCCGATGCTGCCGAGGTCGTGCGACACGGTTTTCCGCAGATCCCCGAAGATCCTCGCCACCTGGAGCGATATCGGCGGGTGCTCAGCCAGATCAAGAACAAGTTCCACTACATCGAGCCGACATTCCGGGTGAATGCGGATCGCTTTCACGGCCCGCGTCGCCGCCTCGCCGAGGCCGGCACCGAAACCTCGACCAACTGGTCCGGCGGCGTCGTCTTTTCCCCGGCGGGGCAGTCCTTCAGATGGGTGCAGGGCGATTGGGTGATCCCCGATGTCGATGCGCCGACCCAGAACCAGTGGTACTATTGCGCGAGCTGGATCGGCATTGACGGAGACAGATCCGGGGATGTCTGCCAGGCCGGTGTCGAATGCGAGGTGTATCGCAGCGGCAGTTCGATAATCCGCAACATCTATCCCTGGTGGGAGTGGTTTCCGCTGCCCGAGGTGCGGATCACGAACCTGCCCATCAGCCCCGGCGACATGCTGACCGCGCTGCTCTGCACGTCCGGAGCGAACGCCACGAGCGCCAGCCTTTTTCTCACCAACCGGACGACCGGTGCTTCAACCTCACTCACGTTCAGTGCGCCAGCCGGCACAAAGCTGGTCGGGAACAGCGCCGAATGGATCGTCGAGGCGCCGACCGTCAATGGCGCACAGAGCGCGCTCGCCGATTATGGAGAAGTCTTCTTCTCGGTATGCGAGGCGTACTTGACCAATAACACGACGGTGAATGGAGGCGCTGGCGATAATATCAACCTGACCGCCGGCGGCAGTATTGTCTCCGACGGCAACTTGATTACGCCGACCATTGTTCAGTGCCTGTTCGCGGGCGGGGTGCCGACCGCCTGAACGCCGCCACGGCCAGCCGGGCGAAGCCGCGCACCGGCTCGCCCGGCCGCTCCGCTCTACAGTTCTTTTGTCCCATTGGCGGCAAGGCGCGCAGGGTGGGCCGGATAGACGCCGAGAATCCTGACCTGCGTTGAGAAGAAGGCGAGTTCCTCAAGCGCCAACTGCAGCCGGCGCTCCTCGGGATGGGCCTCGACATCGGCGTAGAACTGCGTCGCCGAGAAGGCGCCGCCGACCATGTAGCTTTCCAGCTTGGTCATGTTGATGCCGTTGGTGGCAAAGCCCCCCAATGCCTTATAAAGCGCCGCCGGCACGTTGCGCACGTTGAAGACGAAGGTGGTCACGCTGGGCGTGCCGGGCGCGGGCCGCCGGGCCGCTCGCGCCATGATCAGAAAGCGGGTCGTGTTGTGCGGGGCGTCCTCGATGTCCTCCTTCAACGAGACGAGGCCGTAGATCCGCCCGGCCAGTTCGGAGGCGATGGCGGCGACGCCGGGATCACTCTGCGCGGCGATCTCGGCCGCAGCGCCCGCGGTGTCGGCGGCGACGATCGGCGTTAACCCCAACTCGCGGATCGCCTTGCGGCACTGCGAGAGAGCGTGGACATGGCTTCTGACCGTGCGCAGCCCGGCGAGCGTCGCGCCGGGCACGGCGAGAAGATGATGGTTCACCCGCTCGAAATGCTCGCCGATGATGTGGAGGCCCGCATTTGGCATCAGCTGGTGGATGTCGGCGACGCGCCCGGCGACCGAGTTCTCGATCGGGATCATCGCGAGGCGGGCGCGGCCCTCGCGCACCGCGGCAAAGGCATCCGCAAACTGGGCGCAGGGCAATGTCGTCATTTCAGAAAAAACCTGCCGGCAGGCGAGGTCGGAATAGGCGCCGGGGGCGCCCTGAAAGGCGATCGTGCGCGCAGAGTCGGAAATGTCTGGTTCCAGTTCAGGCATCGCTGCTCCGTCGTTCATTGCGGCAAGGCAAGGCAATCTCGTTGGGATCGAGATTGCTTTGTCGCCACCCTCCTCGCAATGACGAATCCTGCACGCTAAGTGTCCGTCCGGAATCATTATCAAGCACTGCGCAGCTTTCGCATCATGAGGCGGATGGAAGCGAGTTTGAGGAACGCAAGCGCAGTTCGGTTGAGA
>JBOHMF010000108.1:0-11244 GCA_050730055.1 Allostellaceae bacterium | reverse complement strand
GTAGCCGCGGTCGCGCAGCGCCTTGGCGCACTCCCGCCCGCTCGACAGAGAGACCTCGCGCTCGGGCGACCAGCCGCCCATCACCAGCGCCACATCCCTTTTCATCGCGGCCGCCACTCCTCGACCTCTTGTCCCGGCAGCGACCGGCCGAGACGGCGGATCTCCCAGTCCAGCAGCACCCCCGAACTCTTATGGACGCGCCGCCGCACCTCCTCACCCAGGCTTTCAAGATCGGCGCCGGTGGCGGCGCCGATGTTGATCAGAAAATTGGCGTGTTTTTCGGACACCATCGCGCCGCCGCGCCGGAGGCCGCGGCAGCCGGCGGCGTCGATCAGCCGCCACGCCGCCGCGCCCGGCGGGTTCTTAAAGGTCGAGCCGCCGGTATGGGCGCGGATCGGCTGCGATGCCTCGCGCGCGCTGCGGATCTCATCCATTCTCCGGGCGATCGCGGCCGGCTCCTCGCGATGGCCGCGCAACACCGCCGCGGTCAAGATCCACTTGGGATCGACACCGCAATGCCGGTAGGACAGTCCCATCGCTTCGCGCGCCGGGTGGTGGCAGCCACCGCCCCGGTCGATGGCTGTCGCGGCGATCAGCACGTCCTTGATCTCGCTGCCATAGGCGCCGGCGTTCATCGAGAGTCCGCCGCCGATCGTGCCGGGCACGCCGCAGAGGAATTCGAGACCGGCAATCCCCGCCTCGGCCGCCACGAGCGCGACATTGAGATCAAGCGCGCCGGCCCCGGCGCGAACCTCCTCGTCCGCCGCGACGATCTCGGCAAACCCCCGACCGAGACGGATCACGACCCCTGGGATGCCGCCGTCGCGCACCAGGAGGTTTGAGCCGACACCGATCACCGTGACCGGAACCTCCGCCGGAAGCGCGCCGAGAAACGCGGCGAGATCATCAGGGTCGGCCGGCCGGAACAGGACCTCGGCCGGGCCGCCGACCCCGAACCAAGTCTGCCGGCCGATCGCTGCGTCCGCACTGAGCCGACCGCGCGCCGGTGGGAGCCAGGCCGGCAACCCGCTCATGCGACGGCCAGGCGGCGCTCATCGAGGCGCGCCAGCTCCTGCGGCAGGCTGTTGGCCCACCCGGTGATCGAGCCGGCGCCGAGGCAGACGACAATGTCGCCCGGCCGCGCCAGATCGGCGACGAGCGGGGCCAATTCCTCGGGGCTGATCAGCGGGCGCGCGTCCGGGTGGCCGTGCCGTCCGAGGCCGGCGACCAGCGCGTCACGGTTCACCCCCGCGATCGGCGTCTCGCCGGCGGCATAGACATCGCCGACAAGAACGGTGTCGGCGTCGTCAAAACAGGTGCAGAAGGCGTCGAACAGGTGGGCAAGGCGGGTGAAACGGTGCGGCTGCACCACCGCGATCACCCGGCCCTCGGCGATCGCGCGGGCGGCTTTCAGCACGGCGGCGATCTCGACCGGATGGTGGCCGTAATCGTCGATCACGGCGACCCCGTTCCATTCGCCGGTCCGGGTAAAGCGCCGCTTCACCCCCTTGAAGGTGGTGAGCGTAGCCCGCACTGCCGCCTCGTCGAGATCCAACTCCTCGGCGACGGCGATCGCAGCCAGCGAGTTCTGCACATTGTGCCGGCCAAACATCGGCAGGGCGAGATCAGCAATCGTCCGCTCCCGCCCGCCGAACGCGGCGGAGATGACGACATCGTAGCGTGCGCCGTCGCGCCCAAGGCGCACATCGACGGCGCGGATATCGGCGTCCGCGCTCATGCCATAGGTCACGATGCGGCGGTCGGCAAGGCGCGCAGCGATGTCCCGGACCACCGGATGATCGATGCACAAGGCGGCAAAGCCGTAGAATGGGATGTTTGCGACAAAGGTCTCAAAGGCGCCTTTGAGAGCCTCGAAATTGCCGTAGAAATCGAGATGCTCGGGATCGATGTTGGTGACGACGGCGATCGTCGCCGGCAGACGGGTGAAGGTGCCGTCGCTCTCGTCCGCCTCGACCACCATCCAGTCGCCCGAGCCGAGCCTGATGTTGGTGCCGTAGGCGTTGACGATGCCGCCGTTGATCACGGTCGGGTCAAACCCCGCTGTTTCCAAGAGCGCGCCAATCATCGAGGTGGTGGTTGTCTTGCCGTGCGTCCCGGCGATCGCCAGCGACCATTTGAGGCGCATCAACTCCGCCAGCATCTCGGCGCGCCGCACTACCGGGAGGCGCCGGGCGCGCGCCGCGACGACTTCCTGATTGTCGGGCTTGACAGCCGAGGAGACGATGACGACCGCGGCCGCTCCCAGGTTCTCCGCCGTGTGGCCGACCATAACCGGGATGCCGAGGGTGGCGAGGCGGCGTTGATTGGCGCCGTCGGCGAGATCGCTGCCCTGCACCTGATAGCCGAGATTGTGCAAGACCTCCGCGATGCCGCTCATGCCGATG
The DNA here is from genome assembly GCA_050730055.1 of Allostellaceae bacterium. GTDB lineage: Bacteria > Pseudomonadota > Alphaproteobacteria > ATCC43930 > CGMCC-115725 > AP-15. The sequence continues at coordinate 8,839 of JBOHMF010000108.1, read as the reverse complement.
CCGCCGATGCCGACAAAGTGCAGGACGCCGATCGTGCGGGGCAGGGATCTCATGCCGCGCGGTCTTTCTCTTTTGGGTTGCATTCGCTGTCCGGCATCAGGCCGAGGGTCAAATCGGCGAGATGCCGGGCCGCTTCGGGTCGAGCAAACCGGCGCGCCGCCGCGGCCGCGCTCGCGAGCGCCGCGTCGTCGCCAAAAAGCTGCGCCAGTTGCCCGGCGAGACCTTCGGGGTCAAGCGCCGTCTGCGGGGCGGCCCACCCCGCTCCGGTCTCGGCAAAGGCGCGGGCATTGGCGCTCTGGTGGTCGTCGGTGGCGTAGGGATAGGGCACCAGCACCGCCGGCCGGCCGCAGGCGGCGAGTTCGGCGATGGTCGAGGCGCCGGCCCGGCAGATCGCCAGATGCGCACGCATGAGCCGCTCCGGAACATCGGCGAAGAAACTCTTGACTTCGGCGGCGATGCCGGCGGCGCGATAGGCCGCCGCGGCGCCGGCGAGATCCTCCGGCCGCGCCTGATGCGCGACCCGCAGCCGCCCGCGCAGCCCTTGCGGCAACCGCGCCAGGGCGGGCGGTACGATCTCGCTCATGACATGGGCGCCCTGGCTGCCACCGAGGATCAGAAGTTCAAGCGGCCCCTCCGGCACCGGCGGACGGTAGGGGGTTTTGCCGGCCTCAAGGATCGCCGGCCGCACCGGGTTGCCGGTATGAACGGCGCGCCCGCGATCCTGCGGTCGCAACCCGGCGGTGACCGGAAAACCCGTGGCGATCCGGCGGACCCGCGGCGCCAGGAGGCGGTTGGCCCGGCCAAGCACGGCGTTCTGCTCGTGAATGAGGCTCGGCAGACCGAGCCGGGACGCTGCCAGCATCGTCGGGACCGAGGGGTAGCCGCCAAAGCCGACGACGGCCGCAGGGTTGAGGCGGCGCAGCAGCGCGCGCGCCGCAAACACGCCGAGGGCGAATTCGGCAAGACCGCGGGCGCGGTCGAGCGGATTGCCGGCAAAGCGTCCGGCGCGCACGCGATGGACGGCAATTCCCGGCATCCGCTCGGCGAATGCCTCGATCCGTGCATCGGCCGCGAGATGGACCGCGCGCCCGCGGCGCAGGAGTTCGGCGCACAGCGCCTCGGCCGGGAACAGATGGCCGCCGGTGCCGCCGGCGGCGACAAGGATCGGGCCGCTCACAATTCGCCCCCGCCAAGTCGGCGCCGGGTCAGCGCGATCAGCATTCCCATGCCGAGCGCCAGCGCCATCATCGAGGAGCCACCATAGGACAGAAACGGCAGGGTCATGCCCTTGGTCGGGATCAGATCGAGCGCCGTCGCCATGTTGATGATCGCCTGCAAGCCGAACTGGAACAGGAGTCCGGAGGCCGCGAGCAGCACAAAGAGGTTGCCCTCCTGCATCAGCCGCGCACAGCCGCGCAGGACGATGAACGCGAACACCGCGATGACGACAAGGCAGACGATGAGACCAAACTCCTCCCCGACCACGGCAAAGACAAAATCGGCATGAGCATCGGGCAGCAGGTTCTTGACCGTCCCCTCACCCGGACCTCGGCCCCACAGACCACCGTTGACAAACGCCTGGATCGAGCGGTTGATCTGGTAGTTGTCGCCGAGCGTGGGATCGAGAAATTCGTTGATCCGCACTGTCACGTGCGGCAGCCACAGATAAGCGCCGACAAGCCCCGCCAGCGAACCCAACCCGCCCGCCACCACCCAGTAGATCCGCAACCCCACCAGGTAGAACTGGGCGAGCCACACGGCCGCCACCACCACGGTCATGCCGATATCGGGCTGCTTGATCAGCATGACGAGAATGGCGAGGCACAGGGCGATCGAGAGCGCATTTCCGGGAAATCGGGGACGCAGCTTCTGCTCGGAGAACAGCCAGGCGGCCACCACCGCAAAGGTTGTTTTGACAAATTCCGAAGGTTGCAACGACAGGCCGGGAAAATCGATCCATCGGCGAGCGCCCTTGACTTCGACCCCGATAAAAAAGGTCGCGACGAGCAGCACCATGACGATGCAAAAGCCGATCAGGGCGATGCGGCGGATGGTGCGCGGCGGCTGCAACGAGACGACGATAATGGTGGCGAGCACAAACGGCACCATCGCGATTTCGCGGCGCACAAAATAGAGCGGGTCATAGCCGATGCGCACCGCGACCGCCGGACTCGCCGACAGCCCCATCACCACCCCAAAACCGATCAGACAGAGGAGCGCGGCGAGCGTCCAGCGATCGACGGTCCACCACCAGCGCGCCACCGCGCTCTGATCGGTTCGGGCGAACTTCATCCCGTGCGATCTTTCCTCTTGCCGCGATCCATCCCGTCCCGGACAGGGTGTCCCGCAAGCTCGGTGTTGCCGCGTCTGGAATCGCCGGTATAGCGAATAGATCGGCCCCTTGTCGCCTGATAAGGCGGAGGTCCCGCCAAGCCGCGGATTATCGCAGCTTCAGCGTGGCGAGACCGGCGATGGCGAGGATCCAGGCGATGATCCAGAAGCGAATCACGATCGTCGGCTCCTCCCACCCCTTCTGCTCAAAGTGGTGGTGCAAGGGCGCCATCATGAAGACGCGCCGGCCGGTCATCTTGAAGCTCGCCACCTGGACGATGACCGAGACCGCTTCGAGCACAAATAACCCGCCAATGATGGCGAGCACCAGTTCGTTCTTGGTGACGACGCTGATCGCGCCGAGCGCGCCGCCGATCGCCAGGGAGCCTGTGTCTCCCATGAAAACCATTGCCGGCGGCGCGTTGAACCACAAAAAGCCGAGGCTCGCCCCGACCATGGCGCCGCAAAAGACAGTCAGTTCGCCGGCGCCGGGGACATGATTGATCTGCAAATAATTGGCAAAGACCGCGTTGCCGACGAGATAGGCGATGATGGCAAAGGAGCCGGCCGCGATCATCGTCGGCACGATCGCCAGCCCGTCGAGCCCGTCGGTCAGATTGACCGCGTTCGAGGCGCCGACGATGACGAGCGCGCCAAACGGGATATAAAACCAGCCAAAGCCCAGCAGCACGTTCTTGAAAAACGGAATGGACAGGGTGTTCGCCAGCGGCGCCGGCACGGCAAAGGCCACCGCCACGCACGCCGCCGCGGCGATGGCGAACTCGCAGATGAGGCGCAGCCGCCCGGACAAGCCGCGATGCGAGCGGCGGGTCAGCTTGCGGTAATCGTCAAAAAAGCCGATCAGCCCGAAACCGACCGTGACAATCAGGACGATCCACACAAAGGGATTGGTCAGATCGGCCCACAGCAGGGTCGAGACCGCCAGCGCCAGCAGGATCAGAAAGCCGCCCATCGTCGGCGTTCCCTTTTTGCGCTGCAAATGGGAAGCCGGGCCGTCGAGGCGAATCGGCTGACCTTCCGCCTGCTTGGCCTTGAGCCAGGCGATTACGGGAGGTCCGGCGGCAAAGCTGATGACGAGCGCGGTGACGACCGCCCCGCCCGAGCGAAAGGTGATGTAGCGGAAGAGGTTGAAGACCTGGAAATGGGATGCGAGCGGGACGAGCAGCGGATACAGCATACGATCAGGTCTCGGGACCGGCCGGTCCCGCGCACAGCCGCTCCACGACGCGGCCCATGCCGACGCCCCAGGAGCCCTTGACCGTCACGACATCGCCGGGCCGCAGGTCGGAAAGCAGCGCAGGGATAACCTCATCAGCGCCTGGCCACAACCCGCTCCGGCGCTCCGGCGGCAGCACCGCGTCAAGCGCTCTCATCGCCGCCCCAATCAGATAGACGCGATCGACCGCCGCCGCAGCGATCGGTGCCGCGAGGGCGCAATGCAGGCTCTCGGCCGCGGCGCCGAGTTCGAGCATGTCGCCGAGCACCGCGATCCGCCGGCCGCCGGAACCGGGCGGGATCGCGGCGAGCACGGCGAGCGCCGCGCGCATCGAGGCCGGACTCGCGTTGTAGCTTTCATCGATCAGGGTGAGCCGGCCACCGTGCCAGGCAATCTCGTGGCGACGGCCGCGCCCCCTTGGGGCTTCGAGACCGGAGAGCGCAGCCGCCGCGGCACCCACATCGGCCCCGGCGGCTTCCGCCGCGGCGATGACGGCCAGACTGTTCATGACCCAATGCCGGCCCGGCACCGGCAGCGCGTAGCGCAGGAGGGTGCCGGCGAGGATCGCTTCGACGGTGCTGCCGCCCGGCCGCAGCACGCCATCCTTGAGGCGCACCGCGGCCTCGGGATCGGTGCCAAAGCTTATGACGCGCGCACCGCACCGGCGCGCCGCGGCGGCAAGCCGCGGGTAATGCGGATTGTCGCGGTTGATGACGGCGACCCCGCCCGGCTCCAGTCCTTCAAAAATCTCGGCCTTGGCGTCGGCGATCGCCTCGACCGAAGGGAAAAAGCCGAGGTGGGCCGGCTCGACCGTCGTGATGACCGCGACATGTGGGCGCACGAGCCGGGTCAGGGCCGCGATTTCTCCCTTATGGTTCATGCCGAGTTCAAAAACGCCGTAGGCCGCTTCCGCCGGCAACCGGGCGAGCGACAGCGGCACGCCCCAGTGGTTGTTGAGACTGCCGGCCGAAGCCACGGTCGGCCCGCACGCCGACAGCGCGAGGCGCAGGGCCTCCTTGGTCCCGGTCTTGCCGACGCTGCCGGTGACGGCGAGGATGCGGGCGCCGCTTCTGCGACGGGCGGCACGGCCGAGCGCGCCGAGAGCGGCAAGCGTATCGGCGACGCGCAACAGCCGAGCGCCTTCCGGCAGACCCGCGACATCGCGCTCCACCACTGCCGCCGCGGCACCGCGTTCAAGGGCGGCGCCGACAAAATCGTGGCCGTCATGATTGGGGCCGCGCAGCGCGATAAAGAGATCGCCCGCCGCAACGGTGCGGCTGTCGATCGCGACCCCGCGCGCGGCCCAATCGCCGCCAGAGGCGCTCCCGCCGGTTGCGGCGGCCGCGCTCGCCCGCGTCCACAGCGGGGGCATCAGCGGGGATCGGCCGGTTCGCCGCCGACCGTCCGCCAGCCCCGGCGGCCGGCGATCTCGCGGGCGACGACAGCGTCATCAAACGGGTACGCGCGATCGCCGACGATCTGCCCGCTCTCGTGGCCCTTGCCGGCGATCAGCAACAGGTCGCCCGCGCCGAGCTCTTTGATCGCCGCGGCGATCGCGGCGCGGCGGTCGCCGATCTCGCGCGCCTGCGGGGCAGCGGCGAGGATGGCCTGCCGGATCGCTGCCGCCGGCTCGCTGCGCGGGTTGTCGTCGGTGACGATGACGCGATCGGCGCGCTCTGTCGCGACCCGGCCCATCAGCGGGCGCTTGCCGGGATCGCGGTCGCCGCCGCAGCCAAAGACGACCGCGAGACGGCGCCGTGCATGGGCCCGCAAGGCGGCGAGCACGGTCGCGAGCGCGTCCGGAGTGTGCGCATAATCGACAAAGATCGCGCCGCCCTCCGGCTCCGTTGCGACCAGTTGCAGGCGGCCCGGCACGCCGGAAAGCCCGGCGAGCGCGGCGGTCGCCGCCGCTGCTTGGGTCCCGGTCGCGATCGCCAAACCGAGGGCGCACAGCGCATTCATCGCCTGAAAGGCGCCGGCGAGGGGCAACAGCACGTCGTGCTGCGCGCCGAGAATATCGAGAACGAGGCGCTGGCCCGCTGCCTGCGGCGTGGCGTTGATCAGCCGCAACTGGGCCTCTTTGGCGGTGCCATAGGCGAGAACGGGGTGCCCCCGCTCCTCGCACAATCCCGCCAGGCGCGGGAACTCCGCGCTGTCGGCGTTCACGACCACCGGACCGCCGGCGGTCAGCAGATCACAAAACAGGCGCTCCTTGGCAGCGCGATAGCGCGCCATGTCGCCGTGATAATCGAGATGGTCGCGGGTCAGGTTGGTAAAAGCGGCGGCGGCCACGGCAACACCGTCGAGACGGAACTGCGCCAACCCGTGGCTGGAGGCTTCGAGCGCGATTTGGTCGATGCCGGCGGCGGCGAGTGCGGCCAGTTCGCGGTGCAGCGCCACCGGGTCGGGGGTCGTCAAGGCGCCCGGCCGGCGCCCCGCGGCGGTGACCACCCCGAGCGTGCCGAGGCTCGCCGCCTTCTGCCCCTGCGCCGCCCAGATCTCGCGCGTGAAATGCGCCACCGAGGTCTTGCCATTGGTGCCGGTGACGGCGGCGATCGTGCCGGGCTGCCGCCGGTAAAAGCGCGCGGCGAAGAGCGCCAGACGGCGCGCCGGATTGGGATCAAGGAGGATCGCGACGCGCCCTTGCTCCTCCTCGCTGAGCGCCAGCGCCGCGGCATCGTCGGTCAGGATCGCAACCGCGCCCTTCGCTACCGCTTCCCGCGCAAAACAGCGTCCGTCCTGCCGCGTACCCGAGAGGGCGGCGAACAGAAAGCCCGGGGCGACCGTGCGCGAATCCGCCGAGAGACCGGTGATATCCGGATCGCTGCCGGAGGACGCGAAATGTGCTTCAACAAGCTCAGTAAACTTCAATTTTTTTGCCCAGCATGAACTTTGGCGTCAGCGCGTCGACGATCGCGGGCGACTTTTCATCGACCGGCTGGATGCCGAGCAGCGGCGCGATGCGGGCGATCAGGCGGCCGGTGGCCGGCACCACGGTCCACCCGGCGGTGGCGTAGCCGTAGGTCGCCTTGGTTCCGTGCGGCTCATCGACCATCATGTAGATCAGGTACTTCGGATCGTTCATCGGAAAGGCGCCGATAAAGTCCGACAACAGCTTGTGCCGCACATAGACACCGTGGACCACCTTCTCGGCTGTCCCGGTCTTGCCGCCGACGACATAGCCCGGCACTTTGGCGAACCGGGCCGTGCCGTATTCTACAACCAATCGCAAAAGCTGACGCATTTCTTTGGAGGTGCGCGGCGAGATCACGCGCCGGCCTTTCGGGACCTCGCCGGGCGCGAGCTTCAAGAGGGTCGCCGGGCGCAGAATGCCGCCGTTGATCATCGCCGAGGCGGCGGCCGCCACCTGGATCGGCGTTTCCGAGATACCGTGGCCAAAGCCGATCGTCATCACGTTGACCGGGCGCCAATCGGTCGGATAGTGCGGCCGGCCGCGCTCGTCGAGATCGATCCGGGGCGGGGTCAGGAGGCCAAAACGCCGCAGATAGGCCTCCTGGCGCCGGGCGCCGACGGCGAGCGCGATGCGGGCGGCGCCGAGGTTCGAGGAATACATATAGGCCTCGGGCAAGGTCAGCATGCGATGCTTGCCGTGATAGTCGGAGATCGTGAAGCGGCCGATATGGATGTTGTGGATGGCGTCAAACCGGCTGGTCATCGTCGCCGCGCCGCAATCCAATGCCATCGCCATCGTAAAGGTCTTGAAGACCGAGCCGACCTCGTAATCGCCCAGGGTCATCCGGTTGAACGTCCGGTCGGCCCACTTTGCGTCCGGATAGTCCGCATCCGGCTTTTCCGGGTGGTTCGGGTCAAAGTCCGGCAGCGAGACCATCGCCAGGACCTCGCCGGTGTTGGCGTTCATGATGATGCCGCCGCCGCCGATGGCGCTGAACGTCTTGATGACCTGCGCCACCTCGTCACGCAGGATGTATTGCAGGCGCACGTCGATCGACAACTGGACCGGCCGATGGCGTTTCATCAGCGCGGTGTTGTAGGCGCGCTCGATGCCGGCAAAGCCGTGATTGTCGATGCCGGTATAGCCGACGACATGGGCCAGAAGATCGCCGTAGGGATAGACGCGCAACTCTTCGTGGTCGAATTGCAGTCCCGGGATGCCGAGATCGTTGACCGCGGCTTCCTGGCGCGGCGTCAGGCGCCGCCTGATCCACACAAAGCTCTTGTCGGAGGTCAGCTTCTTAGTGAGCGCGGCGCGATCGAGACCGGGAAACACCGTCAAGAGCTTTGTGACTGCTCCGGCGGGATCAAGCACCTGGTGCGGATCGGCGTAGAGCGAGGCGACCGGCAGCGAGGTCGCCAGGATCTTGCCGTTGCGATCGACGATGTCGACGCGGTCGGGCAGCGGCGGGGCCGGGACGTGGAACTGGGTGTAGCGCGGAGAGGCGGCATCCCGGCCGAAGATCATGACCTGGACCGCCCGCCCCGCCACCACGGCGAAGAGCAGGACAAACAGCGCCGCGGTCAGGACGAGCCGGTTGCGGGCGGTGTCGAGCGCCCGCTGCGTCGGCCCGTCGGGGATCAGCGGCGCGCAGGGCGGCGGTTTGAAGTGCCGGGGCGGGCACGGATTGTCGTCAAAGCGCGGGAGCGCGACCATTACCGGCTCGCGACGATGCGCGCGATCAGATCATCGAGCGATTTCCTGTGCGGCATGGTCTGCGCGCGCGACGGCGCCTTGGCGGTCTCAACCCGGCGCCTGACAACCTCCCTCCGGTCCGCGCGCCGGCGCGCGGGGAGCGCACGCGCGGCCGGACCTTCCGTGAGAACCGCGGACAGGAGCCGGGGCGGCGGCGCGGCGGGCGGCGAGTGCGCGGCGACAGTAATAAACCCGCTCTGCGGCAGCCCCTCATTGCCGGGCGCCGGCGTTGCCCGCAGCGGGATGTCGGCGACGCTGGTGCGCAACTCCTTGGCCGTGATCGGCACCAGCGAGAGAAACCGGGCATTCATCTGCGCCAGGGTTTCGGGCCGGTTCAGATAGGTCCACTCGGCGTCGAGCACGCGAATTTGGCGCTGTTCGGCGATCGTCGCCGCCTCGGTCTTGACGAGAGCACCTTCGATCCCCTGGACCCGGTACTTGACGGCGTACATGCCGCCGGCTGCGGCCGATACCAGCAGGACCCAGAACAGGGTTCCGATCCTGGTCATCCGATTGCCCCCTTATGATCGGAGCGAAGTCGTGGCGGCGCGCTCATCCGGCCAGGCCGGCGCCGCCGTGCGCTCGGCCGCCCGCAGCCGGGC
>JBOHMF010000107.1:0-11288 GCA_050730055.1 Allostellaceae bacterium | reverse complement strand
GTCTTGTAGACATCCGGCACGGCGACCGCGAGATGTCCAAAGGCGCTGCCGAGCGCATAGGACTCCTTCTGATCCCAGTTGTGGGTCAATTCGATCACCGTGTGATCCGTCTCCTCGCCATAGCCGACAAAGGCAAGGGTGAACTTGCCGCTCGGATAGTCGCGCTTGCGCAACAGCTTCATGCCGAGCTTGCCGGTGTAAAAATCGAGCGAAGCATCGAGATCCTTGACGCGCAGCATCGTATGCAGCAGCCGGAACCTGTCGGCATCGGGGGTGGCGGTTTTTGCGGTTGCCGTGTCGGTCATTGTCATGTCGTCTCCTCTCCAAAAGGATCGCCTCTCCCGGCATCGCACCGGGCGGGCCGCCGGGCCGCGAGGATCGCGAGGATGCGGTCGGCGGCCTTGAGGCTTGGCGACGGTCCACCCGCCCCAAGCCGCCGCATCGCCTCATCATAACCCTGCCGGTGCGCGGCGCGAACCCGTTCGTCGCAAAGGAGCGGCAGGAGGGCGGCGGCGAGCCGCTCCGGCGTGCAGTCGCGCCCCAGCAACTCGGGAACCAGCGGCCGATCGAGCAGCAGGTTGACGAGGTTGACGTGCCGGACGTGCAGGAGCCGGGCGAGGATCGCCTCGGTCAGCGGGTTGAGGCGATAGCCGACAACCATCGGGACACCGGCGAGGGCGAGTTCGAGCGCCACCGTGCCCGAGGCGGCGAGCGCCGCGCGGCTGGCGGCAAAGCCGTCGTATTTCTCATCCGGACGGGAGACGACGATCGGCCGTCCCGGCCAGGCTGCAACCGCCGCTGCCACCGCAGCCGCAACCGTCGGCACCGTCGGCACGACGACGCGAAACGATCTGAGCGCCGGCGCGACCCGAGCCAGGGTGCGGCCAAAGATCGGCAGCAACCGCTTGACTTCGCCGCCGCGGCTGCCGGGCAGGACGGCGAGGACCGGAACGTCGGCGGCAATCGCGTGAGCGGCACGAAAACGGGCGCCGTCGCCACGCCCGGCGCCGCTCTCGATCACCGGATGCCCGACCGCATCGCACGGCAGCCCGACGCGCTCAAAGTAGGGCGGCTCAAACGGCAGCAAGACCAGGAGATGATCGTACCAGCGCGCCATCCGCCGCGCCCGGCCGGGGCGCCATGCCCACACCATCGGCGCTACGTAGTGGATGAGCGGCACAGAATCGCCGCGGCGGCGCAGGCGCTGCGCGATCCGCCAGGTAAAGCCGGAGCTGTCGATCGTCACCACGACATCGGGGCGCAAAGCTGTGATCGCCGCCACCGTCCCGCGGACATGGCGCAGGATCAAGGGCGCGCGCGGCACCACCTCGGCGAGGCCGGCGACCGCCAGATCGGACAAGGGGACGAGGCTTTCGAGCCCCTCCTCGCGCATCCGCTCGCCGCCGATCCCGGCGATCCGCAGCCGGCCGCCGGTGCGCGTTCGCAGGGCGGCGATCAGCGCGCCGCCAAGCGCGTCGCCGGACGGCTCCCCCGCCACCAGAAAGATGAAGATCGGTGGGACCGTGCTCACCCGGGGGGAACGCCGACGATAAACAGACCGCTGGCGTCAGCGGCGCGAACGACCGCCGCGCGATCGAGCACGATCGTCGCTCCGGCTTCGACGGCAATGCCGCAGAGACCGCTTTCCGCCGCGAGCGCGAGCGTTGTCGGGCCGATCGTCGGCCGATCGACGCGCTCCTCCTGACCGGGTTTTTTGAGCTTGACGAGGACGCCGCCGGGACCCTCGCGGCGCAGGGCGGCAACCCGGCGCAGCAGCGCATCGGTGCCCTCGATCGCCTCGACGCCGAGAACGAGACCCTGTTGCACGACGACCGCCTGACCCACATCGAGCGCGCCGAGCGCACGGGCGACGGCAATCCCGCGCGCGATGTCCGCCTCGGCCTGACAGTCGGGGCGATGCGCGCCGAGCGGACCGGGCGGAGCGAGAGCGTCAAACAGCGCCTCGGCGCCGATGAGGCGAAACCCCTCCCGCTCCAACTCCTTGACGACAGCCGAGAGCAGCCCGTTGTCGCCCAGCGCGCGCGCGCCGACGCGCGCAAAAAACCGGGCGGCACGCCAGTCGGGGCGGAGTGCGGCGAGCGAGGGCCGGCGGACCGCACCGGCGAGCACCAGATCGCCAACCCCGTGCGCGTGCAGCAAAGCCAGGCCCCGCGCCGCAGCGCCGAGACGGCACCAGGCGTGCGGTACTCCCGCAACGGCCGCCGGCTCGGCTTCGCCCGTGAGCGCCAGGACAAACACGTCCCGGCCCAGGGCGCGGCACGCTTCGATGAGCCGGCGCGGCAACTCCCCGCTGCCGGCGACAATGCCGAGCCTAGCCGTCATCCGCGCTCTTCGGCTGGCAGATCGCGCGGGTCGAATCGGCGCGGATGAAATCGAGGATGTCGCCAACCGGCCCGAGCGTGCCGAAGCGCTGCGCCGCCGCCTCGACCCGCTCGCCGAGCGTCCCCGCGGTCCCAAACAGCACCTGATAGAGATTGCGCACCGCCTGGATGTCCTCGCGGCTGAAGCCGCGCCGCTGCATCCCGACGATGTTGAGACCGGTCAGCCGCGCCCGATTGCCGACCGCCTGGGCGTAGGGGATGACATCGCGCTCGACCCCCGACATGCCGCCGATCATCGCGTGCCGGCCAATGCGGACGTGCTGGTGGACAGCACAGAGTCCGCCAAGCACGGCGTAATCCTCGATGACGACGTGCCCGGCGAGGGTGGCGTTGTTCGCCATCACGACATGATCGCCGATCTGGCAATCATGCGCGATGTGCGCACCGACCATGAACAGACAGGCGTTGCCGACGGTCGTGACCATGCCGCCGCCGGCGGTGCCGGGGTTCATCGTCACATGCTCGCGGATCGTGTTGTTGTGCCCGATGACAAGCCGCGACGGCTCGCCGCGATACTTGAGATCCTGTGGTTCGAGGCCGATCACGGCAAAGGGGAAAATGCGGGTTCCCGCGCCGATCGTGGTCCGCCCCTCGACGACGGCATGCGCGAGGAGGCTGACGCCGGCTTCCAGGACGACATTTTTGCCGACGATGCAGCAGGGTCCGATGCTGGCATCGGGCGCCAGCCTCGCCCCGGGCGCGACGATCGCGGTCGGGTGGATGCCGGGCATCCCTATTTGTCCAGGATCATCGCCGCAAAGACCGCTTCGGCCATCAAGGCGTCGCCGACTTTCGCCTGCCCCTCGAACTTCCAGACATTGCCGCGGTTGCGCTGTTTGAAGACATGCACATCGAGACGATCGCCGGGAAATACCGGGCGGCGAAAGCGGGCGTTCTCCACGCTCATGAAGTAGACCAGCTTGCCTTCCGCATCCCGACCCAGCGTGTGCACGACCAGCACCGCTGCGGTCTGCGCCATCGCCTCGATGATGAGAACCCCCGGCATCACCGCGCGCGCCGGGAAATGGCCCTGGAAATAATATTCGTTGATCGTGACGTTCTTGATGCCGACGGCGCGCTCGTCGGCCACGACATTGATGACCTTGTCGATCATCAGAAATGGTGGACGGTGCGGGATCATCTCCAGGATGCGCTGGAGACCGATCTCGCTGACGGGTTCCCGCGCGCAGACCGGATCGGTCATGGCCCGCCCCTCTTCTTCGCAAGGCGTTGCAGCAGCACCACCTGCCGCATAAAGGCGGCGAGCGGGACGGCCGGGCTGCCGCACACCGTCGCCCCGGCCGGAACATCGCGCATGACGCCGCTTTTCGCAGCGATCCTGGCGCCGCGGCCGATATGCAGATGGCCGGCGATCGCGCCCTGCCCGCCGATCATGACAAAATCGTCGAGCCTGGTGCTGCCGGCGATGCCGGTCTGTGCGACAAGGACGCAACACCGACCGATCGTGACGTTGTGCCCGATCTGCACCAGATTATCAATCATCGTGCCCGCGCCGATCACGGTATCGGGACCGGAGCCGCGGTCGATCGTGCTGTTGGCGCCGATCTCGACATCGTCCCCGATGACGACGCGCCCGAGTTGCGGAACCTTGACCGGACCTCCCGGATCGGGGGCAAAGCCAAAACCTTCCTGACCGATGCGGGCGCCGGGATGGATCACGACGCGGCGGCCAAGGAGGCAGTGGCTCAGACTGACATTGGCGCCGATGCGGCACTCCTCGCCGATCTCGACCCCGGCGGCGATCACCGTGTTGGCGCCGACGCAGACGCGCCGACCCAGCCGGACGCGGGCCGCGATAACGGCGTGCGGGCCGATCTCGCAATCCTCCGCAACGACGGCGCTCGCATCGACGAGCGCCGAGGGCGCGCACCCGGGACCGGGTGCGGGCTGCGGATAAAAGGCTTGCGCCGCCCGCGCATAACCCTTGTAGGGATCATCGGCGACCAGGAGCGCCATCCCCGGCGGCGCCCGGGCGATCCATTTCGCCGCGACAAAAGCGGCGCCAGCGCGCGAGCGGGCAAAGCTTTCGGCATATTTCGGGTTGTCAAAAAAGCTGATGTCCTGCGGGCCGGCACTCTCCAATGGGGCGACATCGGCGAAGGAGCGTGCGCCGTCCGCTGCGGACAAGAGGCGCGCCCCGCTCAGTCCGGCGAGGGTGGCGAGCGTGAACGACCCGGCACGGGCAAAAAAGCGCGGGTCCGCCATCGGCAGCCGGGCGCTGCGGGGCGTTCCCCCTCACCGCCGCCGGGTCCGCGCGGCGTGGGCGCGCGGGGCCGGGTTCGGAGCGGGGGCAGGTGTCGCAAAACTGACCGTCAGCGCCGGCAGCTTCTGGTCGAGCTGCTGCAACACCTCATCCGTAACCTCAAATTTCTTGTCAAAAAGAATCAGGTCGGAGCGCGGCAGTACCAGGTTCGCTTTTCGCTGTTTGGCGATATCGGCGATGATCTGCAACATCACCTGCTGGATTTTGGCAAGCGCCTCGCCGTTTGATTTTTCGAGCGCCTGACGCTTGCTCTGCACATTGCGTTCGAGGGCGCTGAGCTTCTGCTGAAAGGCACGGCCTTTCTCGCTCAGGACCTTGGGGGAAAGGGTCGATTGCTCGCGCTGCAAGGCATCGCGTTCGGTCCGCAATTCCTGCTCCTGGCGGGAGATCTCGCGGGTGTACTCCTGACGCTTCTGCTCGATCTGGGTGCGCACCATCTTGGCGGCTTTGCTGTCCTGCATAAGGCGCTGGATATCCACCACCATGACCGTCAGGTTCTGCCCGGCGGGTGGGCTCCGGGCCGCCGGTGCGGCGGCCGCCGGCGCAGCCGCCGCTGCCTGCGGCAACAGGACACCGCAAAAGAGCGCGGCAAGGGCGGCCGGCAGCAGGGCGGCCGGGCGGGTACGCGGGATCGCCATCAAAACCTCGTGCCAAAGCTGACCCGGAAAAACTGCGACTTGTCGAAGGATTCCTTCTTGATCGGAACCGCGAGACTGAGGCGGATCGGCCCCAACGGCGATTTCCACGCCACGCCCACCCCGACGCTGGCGCGCAAGGCCGGCGAATCATCGATCACCGGCTGCAAACCGCCGGTCGTCACCAGTTGCGCCGGGGTCAGCACCAGGTGCTTCTGATCGTTTGAAAAGAGGCTGCCAAAATCGGTGAAGATGCTGCCCGACAGACCGAGTTCCTTGGGCACCGGAAGCGGCACGCCGAGGGCAACCGAGCCGACATAGTACTTGTTGCCGCCGAGCGCGTCCTGGGTGATGTCGTCGCGCGGCCCGATCCCGGCGTCCTGAAAGCCGCGCAGATTGTCGCCGCCGACAAAAAAGCGGTCCTGGATCAGGACCTTCTGCCCGCCCCAGCCAAAGATGTCGCCGGCTTCGCCGGTGACGCTCAGCACCCACTGCGGAAAGACCGAATAGTAGTATCCGGCGGTCACCTTGTTGCGGATGTATTTCACGCCAAAGCCGGTGCCGGCAAAATCGTTGCCGATCGAGGCATAGTAGCCGCTCGTCGGGTTGAGGCGGTCGTCGCGGCGATCGTAGAGCAGAACCTGGCCGATTTGCGAAGTGTAGTGGGTGCCCGCCTGCAGGGCGATAAACAGCGAGGCATCGGACTGGATATTGGTAACATCGTCCGAGCGCACCGTGTATTTGAGCGTCTGGCGCAGATGATCGGTGATCTGATACCCGGCGCGGACCGCCCCGCCATAGGAGAACTGCTGGTAAGGCGGGGTGATCCCGGAAAAGAACGAGGCGGTCGGGCTGGTCTTGACCTCGAAGAGGTCAAAGCCGGCAGCGAGGTTGCGGTCGAGAAAATACGGCTGGGTGTAGCTCAGATCGACCTGCTGCGAGCGGAAGGACAGGACGGTGCCGATGCGCACATCCTTGCCCTCGCCGAGAAAGTTGCGCTCCCGCACGGTGACATCGACGAGCGGGCCGTCGGTGGTCGAAAACCCGGCGCCGAGCGACAGTTCGCCCGTCGATTCCTCCTCGACATTGACGGTGACGACGGTCTGGTCGGGGGCTGAACCGGGCTGGTTTGTCACTGTGACCTTTTTGAAAAAGCCGAGGTTCTTGATCCGCGTCTCGGAGCGCTTCAACTTGGCTTCGTTGAACGGATCGCCCTCGACGAGCAGCATCTCGCGGCGGACCACCTTGTCGAGGGTACGGGTATTGCCGGTGATGTCGATGCGCTGGACATAAACCCGCGGCCCTTCCTCGACATTGAAGGTGACATCGACGGTGCGCGCCTTGGCGTGGCGGGTGATGTCCGGGGTGATCTGGACAAAGGCGTAGCCGCGGTCGCCGAGCGCGTCGGTCAGGGTGGTGATCGAGCGCTCCACCGCCGAGGCGTCGAACCACTCTCCCTTGTGCACCTGCAACAACGGCAGCACCGCCGAAGGCGGCAGCCCTTTCAGCTTGATGTTGACGGCGATCTTGCCAAAGCGGTAGCGCGCGCCCTCATCGACGGTGAAGGTGATGATAAACCCGTTGCGGCTCGGGGTCAGCTCGGCGACCGCCGATACCACGCGGAAATCGGCATAACCGTTGGACAGGTAGAATTTGCGCAACAGCTCCTTGTCGAGCGTCAGGCGGTCGGGATCGTAACTGTCGTTGGTCGAAAAAAACCGATACCATCGGCTTTCCTTGGTGGCGATGACGCCGCGCAAGGTGCCGTCGCTGTAATGGCGGTTGCCGACAAAATCGATGCCGCGCACCCCGGTGTATGCGCCTTCGTTGATCTCAAAGACGAGATCGACACGGTTTTCCGACAGCTGGATCACCTTGGGATCGACACTTGCCCCAAAGCGGCCATGCCGGCGGTAAAGTTCGAGGATGCGGCGCACATCGTTCTGCACCCGGGTGCGGGTATAGACCTGGCGCGGCCGCTCCATGATCTCGGAGGTGAGTTCTTTGTCGCTGAGCTTGTTGTTGCCCTCAAAGGCGATGCGGTTGATGATCGGGTTTTCGACCACGTGCACGACCAGGGTATTGCCGACCCGATCGAGCCTGACATCGGCAAACAACCCGGTGGCAAACAGCGCCTTCAGCGACTTGTCAACGAGGCCCTCGTTCCACGGATCGCCCTGCTTGATCAGCAGGTAGGACAGCACCGTCTCGAGTTCGATGCGCTGGGTGCCTTCGACCTTGATGGCGCTGACTGTGCCGCCGCCCGGCGGTGGTATGGCGTGACCGGGACGCGCTGCCGGCCGGGACGCCGCGCGTCCCGGCCACGCCGGCGCCGCCAGCACCATGGCAGCGGTCGCGGTCCAGAGCAGAAAAATCGCCAGCTTCCGAAACAACAACACCCCACCCCCGGGTCCCCAAACCCGCACCTGGATTTTATGCCCCTGAGCTTACGATCGCGTCAGCAGATGGACGACATCGTTCCAGGTGGCAAACACCATCAAGGTCAGCACCAAGGCCAATCCGATCCGGAAACCGTATTCCTGAGCCTTCTGACCGAGCGGTTTGCCGCGGACCGCCTCGGCGGCGTAAAACAGGAGATGCCCGCCGTCAAGGACCGGGACCGGAAACAGGTTGATCAGCCCGAGATTGATCGACAGCACAGCGAGAAACCATAGGACTTCCTTCACGCCGAGCTGGACCACCTCGCCCGACAACTGGGCGATCCGCACCGGCCCCCCGAGCCCGCTGGTGCCGCGCAGACCGATAACCATCTGCCATACATACTGCCCTGTCGAGGCCGTCACGTCCCATACCGCGGCCCCGGCCTGGAGCGCCGCCGTCGCGGGATTTTGCCTGACGTAATCGGCACCATGCTGCGAGGAGATGCCGAGACGCCATATCTCGTGCTTGAAGCCAAAGCGGTCGGTGAGCTCGGTGCGTTTCGGGGTGGCGGAGAGGGTCACATCGTGGCCGCCGCGCGCGACGACAATCCTCATCGGCAGACCGGGATCGAGGCTGACCGCCTGCGCCACAGCCTCAAAGCTGCCGATCTTCCGCCCGTTGATGCTGACAATCCGGTCGGCTGGCCGAAGACCCGCCGCGGCCGCGGCGCTGCCCGCCGTCACCTGACCGACAACGGGCGGCGCGAAGGGCTGGCCGTAGACCATGAACAGAACGGCCAGAGCCACAAACGCAAAGACAAAATTGGCGGCCGGCCCGGCGACCACGATGGCGGCGCGCTGACCCAGCCGCTTGGCATGAAAGGAGACCGCCCGGTCGCGCTCCGGCAATTGCGACAGATCGGTGATCGGCAACCCTGAACTCGGATCGGCGTCGCCAAACATCTTGACGTACCCGCCCAGCGGCAGCGCGCTGAACTTCCAGCGGGTGCCGGTCCTGTCATGCCAGCCGAACACTTCCGGGCCAAAGCCGATCGAGAAGACCTCGACCCGCACCCCGTTCCAGCGGGCGACGATGAAGTGGCCGAATTCATGGACAAAAACGAGAATGGTCAAGACGACGACAAACGGCACGCCATAGCTCAGCGCGTCATGAAGAAGATGGCTCATCGAACGCCCGCCGTTGCCGCCTCGGGAGCGGCATTGCGACCGGTCAGACGACCGGCGAGCGCGCGTGCCGCGCTGTCGAATCTGTAGGCATCCTCGAGCGATTCAAGACGGCCGGCGGGAATCGCAGCGAGCGTCCTCTCGACCACCGCGACGATGTCGAGAAAGCCGATGCGCCCTTCGAGAAAGGCATGCACGGCGACCTCGTTGGCGGCGTTGAGGGCGGCCGGGTAACCGCCGCCCTTCTGGAGCGCCTCGCGCGCCACGCGCAGCGCCGGAAAACGACGCTCGTCGGGCGGCTCAAAGGTGAGCCGGCCAATCGCCGCCAGATCAAACCGCTTGGTCGGCGTCCCGATGCGCGAGGGCCAGGCGAGCGCATAGGCGATCGGCGTGCGCATGTCGGGTGAACCCAGTTGCGCCAGCACCGAGCCGTCGTTGTAGACGACGGCGCCGTGGATGATCGATTGCGGGTGGACGACGATCTCGACCCGTTCGAGCGGCATCTGGAAGAGGTGATGCGCCTCGATCAGTTCGAGGCCCTTGTTCATCATCGTCGCCGAATCGACCGAGATCTTGGCGCCCATGCTCCAGATCGGATGGGCGACGGCCTCTTTTGGAGTGACCTCGCGCATCGCTTCGGGTTCGCGCTCGCGGAACGGGCCGCCGCTCGCCGTCAGGATGATCCGCTCGATGGTCTCGCGCCGCGAACGGTCAAAACACTGCCAGATCGCGTTGTGCTCGCTGTCCACCGGCAGGAGCGTCGCGCCGCAGCGGGCGACTTCATGCATGAACAGCGCGCCGGCGCAGACCAGGACTTCCTTGTTGGCAAAGGCGACGATGGCGCCGCGCCGCACCGCCGCCAGGGTCGGGGCAAGACCGGCCGCACCGACGATCCCGGCCATGACCCATTCGGCAGGGCGCTCGGCCGCTTCGGCGAGCGCGTCCGGGCCACCCGCCACCGCGACCCCGCTGCCGGCAAGCGCCTCCTTCAAGGCCGGATACTGGTCGGGATCGGCGACCGCGGCAAAGCGGGCGTTGAGCGCGCGCGCCTGCTCGGCCAGGAGGGCGACGTTGCGGTTGGCGGTCAGAGCCTCGACGACAAAATCCCCGGGGTTGCGCAGCAGGAGATCGATCGTGCTGCGCCCGACCGAGCCGGTGGCGCCGAGGATCGTCACCCGGCGGGGTTCACCCGACGCGCTCATCGCCACGCCAGAACGCTGCGCCCGCCGAGGAGCGTCAAGAGCGCCACCGTCGGGGCCACGGCAAGCAGACCGTCGAGCCGGTCCAGCAGCCCGCCATGCCCGGGGATCAGCCCGCTCGAATCCTTCACACCAAACCTGCGCTTGGCCAGAGACTCCGCAAGATCGCCGAACTGCTCAACAAGCGCAAGCGCCGCGCTGAGGGCAACGAGCGGCAACCGCGGCGAGAGGGCAAGCACCACCGCCGTCGCCCAGCCGACAAACGCCGCCGCAACCACCCCGCCGACAAGCCCGGCCCAGGTCTTGCGCGGACTCCAGCGCGGAGCCAGACGCGGACCCCCGAGGGTGCGGCCGGCCGCATAGGCGCCGATGTCGGTAGCCCAGACCACCGCCAGCACCCACAGCAGAGTCGCCCGCCCCAGCGGCGCGGACCGTCCCAGCCACAAAAAGGCCACACAGGGCAGCGAGACCCAGAGTGCGCCGCAGGCGGTCCAGAACGGCGCGCCGTCGCCGCGCCGCCGCCCTGCCCGGAACACCGCCGCGGCGCCGATCGCAGCGACCGCGAGAGCCGCTTTTGGCAGACCCGCCGCGGCCGCCGCCACCGGCACCAGAACCGCGCCGAGGAGGACCACTCCGACCCCGCCAAAGCGGCCGCGGCGCGACAGCCGACCCCACTCCCAGGCCATGACCGCCGCCGCCGCCCCAGTCAGCAGCGGCAGCCACGGTGAGCCGAACCAGATCGCCGCCACCGGCAGCGGCGCCAGCACCGCCGCCGAAACGGCGCGTTGGCGCAGTCCGCCCGGTTCAGAGCGCGCCAAAGGCGGCCCCATAGCGGCGGTCGCGGCCGCAATAGTCTTCAATCGCCTGCTCCAGATCATTCTTCCCAAAGTCCGGCCACAGCGTCCTTGTGAACACCAGCTCGGCATAGGCGCATTGCCACAGCAGAAAGTTGCTGAGGCGCTGCTCGCCGCTGGTGCGGATCAACAGATCGGGGTCGGGCAGACCGGCGGTGAAGAGGTGGCGGGCGAGCACGTCCTCGCCGACCCGGGCGGGATCGATCCGGCCGGCCGCGGCCTCCGCGGCGATCGCGCGCGCCGCCGCGACGATCTCGGCGCGCCCGCCATAGGAGAGCGCGATCGCCAGATGGATCGCCCGGTTGTCGCGGGTCAGCGTCTCGGCCTCCTCGATCAGCGCGACGATAT
>JBOHMF010000106.1:0-11382 GCA_050730055.1 Allostellaceae bacterium | reverse complement strand
CTGCAACCCCCTTGCCTTTCCGTTCTTCACATAGTCCGCTGCCGCCCAGCGCTTGCCGATAATCTCCGGCATGGCCCGTCCCCGTTGCGGTGAACCACCCCAGATTATCCCAATCTATCCTATATTATCACTCTCATAATTTGGAACGGTTGCGCAGATTATTTCGTAATGCCCGATGATCTCGAAGAAAATCCGTCACGACGCAGGTCGATTATGTCGTAGAAAAAGTGAAGCCGCATAGCCGCATTCGCGCGATTGTAGGTTCGGAGACGCGGCGAGTCCGCTACCGGCGCATCATCGCCATTTGATGCCCGGGGAGGAGGGACTGCTCTCCACCAAATAGCTGACGTTGGCAGTCAAAATTCAAGACTTCTGTACCGAAATCAAGCCCTTGATTTAACTGTGCTTTTTTGGCGCAAAACATAGGTGCAGAATGCCCCGCGATTTTGGCTCTGCGCGGGTCTCGACGGGCGGGCAGAGCGTGCGGCGCTGAAGAAGCATAGGAGCAGGTGCACAGCGGGGCCGCGCCCTTCCGTCAAGAGAAGGTTTCCGAGGTTATGATCGCATCTCATCCACCCAGCCGCCGAGGCGCTGTTCATGCCGAAACCGTCACGCGCGACGCCCTCGAATTCGCTCCCGGTGCTGGGAGGCGGTCCCTCGCCGGACCCGCAGCACTCTGGGGAGGTCGCGAAGGCGGCAGCGGTGCCCGAGGGAACGGCCGCGCCGCCGATCGGCACCCCTCCACCATCCGCGGGCTCGAAAATCCCGGCGTCACAGGTTGCCCAGATGCGCATCTGGGTGAAGTATGGCATGACCGTCCCTCAGGTTGCCGAGGTCTTCGAGGTTCCGGTCGGCGAGGTCGAGCGGACCCTACGCAAGGCCGGTCGCGGCTGAGGGGTACGGCCGGCTCGCCGGTGCGTTCCCGGCGGCAGTCCGATCCACGTGATAATCGGGTGCCTCCCATAGACGAAGACACTTGCACCGAGGTCCTCAATTTTCATACGGCCCGATTCTCGGCTGTGGCGCGATCTCCGGTCGCGGTCGTGCTCCACCGCCGGTCAAGTTCGATGCGCGACATCCAAATGTGGTAGCGAGTCCGGTGAATAGATTTTCCTTTCAGACCATAAGGATTGAAGGTCTGGGTTAAACCCAAAAACAGGAAATCGTCACAAAAGTGACGAACGCGACTGCGCAATCGCGGCGCGCCGTCGACAATCTCGAAGCCGTACCGTCCAGCGAAACGGATACTCTGTTGCTGACCCATTCGACACCCAAACGCCGCCTCGCCATGTACTGCAACAACGTTCTGGTTGGCGACGAGATGGGTGGCGAGCAACGTCAAGGAGCGGCGAATCTGCCTGTCCACCGAGGCGCCCCAGGCCATATTTGCTCCGTCGGGCGGTATCAGCGGTAGTTGCTCGTTCCACAA
This sequence comes from Allostellaceae bacterium, assembly GCA_050730055.1. Classification (GTDB taxonomy): domain Bacteria; phylum Pseudomonadota; class Alphaproteobacteria; order ATCC43930; family CGMCC-115725; genus AP-15. The sequence continues at coordinate 9,953 of JBOHMF010000106.1, read as the reverse complement.
ATGCAATTCAACGATGGTATCGCCCGACCGGATGAGCATGCCGGGCTGGAGCAGGATATCGCTTCGAGCGGTACGCAAAGCGATACGGAAGATGCATTCGATGTCGTCGGTATATTCATACACATGGTAATAACGGCGAAGCAACCGATCGAGCGCAAGGATTGCCCATTTGGTGAACCAGTGTACCCGGAGACGCGCATCAGGCATTCGAGAGGCCCTGGGTTAAGACAAATACCGTTTAGTTAGGCGCGTATTGCCATAAGATATTGTAGGATTGGCTTCTAATATAAACTGCACGTTGCGGATTGCAGGTCTTATTTGAGCAGCATTGGGATTAAGCCAGGATTTCCGGTCAGATAGCGATCCGCTCGACCTCATCGAGACTGATCTCGTCGCGCCGGCGATCGTAGAACTGCGTCGTGCGCGTCGAGGCGTGATTCGCCATCGCCGCGGCCTTCTCCAGCGTGCCGCCGTTCTTGAGGTAGGCCGTGATCCCGGTTGCCCGGAAGCTGTGATTGCCGAGCTTGGTTTTGATGCCGGCGGACCATCGCATAGGCGTTTGCCTGCGGCAGCGCGGTGCGGGTCAGCTTGCCGGTGCCGCGGCCGATCGTGCGGAACAGCGGCCCTTTCGGATCGCCGCGCAGCCCGGCGCCGTCGAGATAGGCGACGAGGTATTCTTCGAGGTTGTGGTGGCACGGCATCGCGTGCTGCTTGCCGCCTTTCTCGCGCAGCCGCACCCACAGCCGGCGATTCTGGGTATAGACATCCTCGACCGTCATGCCGAGCGCGGCGCCGATGCGGGCGAAGGAATAGACCATCAGCCCGATCAGCGCGCGGTCGCGCAGGCCGGCATGATTGCCGGTATCGATGCTGTCGAGCAGCGCCCGCGCTTCGGCCGGGTCGAGCACCGGCGTCTGCCCGCAGGTGACGACGCGCCGAGGCCCGCGCACCGCGTGCGCCGGGTTGACCGGCACGACCTGGCCATTGACCAGCCAGTCAAACAGGTGGCAGATCGCGGCGAGCCGCTGCTTGACGGAGGGCGCGGCGAGCCCGCGCATTGAGGCCTCGATCCAGATCGCGACATGCACCGGCTGGACGGCAGCGAGCGACGGCACGCCGGCGGCGGCGCACCAGCCGAGAAATTCCTCGGCCGCCCGATAGTAGGCCCGCCGCGTATGCGGGTCGCGGATGTTGGCGGCGAAGAATTCGAGGAAGCGCACCTCAGCGCGCTCGCCGGCGGCGGCGATCAGCGCCGGCACGAGTGGCGCTGTGGGCACCCCGGCCAGCTGCGCTTTCGGGAGCGGGGCCGGAAGGCTCGCCGGCAGCGGCGCGGGAGCCTCGCTCATGGCGCTTGCCGTTTCTGGTGGCGGGCGAGGAGCGCCCCGAACAGGCTCGGCGGAGCGTGGAAGTTTGTCGCTTTCAGGGCGGCTACGGCGCCGCTGAGGTCAATCAGGCCCGCCCGCGCAGCGCGATCCAGCAGGCCGAGCGTGCCCAGGACCTCCAGCCCCTGCGCGCGGGCGGCGACGACGCCAGCGCGCTCGTCAATGAGGACAAAATCCGGCTGGAGCGACAGCGCGAGCGCAATCACCGCGCGCTCCCCGGCATCAAGATGATCAAGTCCGGCGCCGGCAGCGGGCAGCGCATGCGCGACCCTGAGCCAGGGCGGCGGGGCCGCCGCCCAGTGCCTCACCGCCGCAGGGGCCCGCGCGTGAAGCAGCTCGGCCTTCACGGCATCGGGGACGATCACCGCCTCGAAGAGGCGCGGCAGCACGTCGATGGCGCCGATCAGCACCAGATAGTTCAACGGGCTCGTATCGGCGACCGCGGTGCGCACGCGGCCTCACAGGCCAAGCCGGTCCATTGTCTCGATCTGTCGGTCCAGCTCCTCCGGCGTGATGCCGTCATAGACCTCGTGCCGCTTGAGGAAGCCGTCGATCTCGTAGCTTGTTTCAAAGCCAAGCAGCCGGCGCAGGTCCGGCCGGGTCAGGCGCCCGGTGCGGTACTCCGCGGCGGCGAACGCCTCCAGTGCGCGGTGTTCGAGATCGGTGCCCTCGGCCTGGAGGTGCTCGGCAAGTTCGTCGGGGATGCGGAGGGTGATTTCCATGGCATCCAGGCTACCGCAGCGGACAGTTGGCGGTCAAGAAAGAGCATCCGATAAAGGACATTATCACACGTTATTCAGATCTGGCTCCGTTTGTTTGGACAGTGCCCCGCGGAATTCAAGTGGATTTCTGCCGGGTTACACTGAACGCGGGGCTTGCGGTTTTGCCGCGGCTCTGGTCGGGCTACGCCCTCCCGACGCCACGGCAAAACCACGCAACGACGGTCATGCGGCCGCCGCCATCTCTTGCGCACCAAAATAAGCCTCGTCGGGCGTGCGCCCAGCAAGGCTCAAATGCGGGCGGCCCCGATTGTAGAACGCCAGATACCTGGAGATCAAAGCCCGCGCTTCGGATACGCTGTCGTAGGCGCGCAGATAGACCTCCTCGTATTTGACCGTTCGCCATAGCCGCTCGACGAACACGTTGTCTCGCCAGGCGCTTTTGCCGTCCATGCTGATGGCAACTTGCGCATCCAGCAGCACCCCGGTGAAGTCGAGGCTGATGAACTGACTGCCTTGATCCGTGTTGAAAATCTCCGGTCTGCCGTGCCTGGCCAGAGCTTCCTCAAGGGCATCGATGCAGAAGCCGGCTTCCATCGTGATTGAGACCCGATGCGCCAGCACGCGTCGGCTGAAGACGTCGACCACCGCCGTCAGATAGACGAAGCCACGCCGCGTCGGAATGCAGCTGATATCCATGGCCCAGACCTGGTTCGGTCGCTCGATCTTCACCCCGCGCAACAGATACGGATAGAGCTTGTGCCCGGGCGCCGGCTTGCTCGTGTTCGGGCGGCGATAGATCGCGGCGATCCCCATCCGCTTCATCAGCGTCGCCACATGGCGGCGGCCGATCGAAATCCCCTCGCGCCGGAGCAGGCCCCGCAGCATCCGCGCCCCGGCAAACGGATAATCGAGATGCACTTCATCGAGCCGACGCATCAGCGCCAGATCCTCGGCCGAAACCGGGCGAGGCTTGTAGTAGACCGTGCTGCGGGCAAGCTTCAGGACCTTCGCCTGACGCACCACAGGCAGGTCGTGATCGCGGTCAATCATCGCTTTGCGCTCAGTAGGCCGGCCTTGCTGAGCGCGCCGGACAAAAAATCGTTTTCCAGCGCCAGCTCCCCGATCTTGGCGTGCAGCGCCTTCAAGTCCACCGGCGCTTCGGCCAATCCCGCCCTGTCCTGTCCGAATACCCCGGCTGCGCCTTCCAGCAGCTGGTTCTTCCAGTTTGTGATCTGGTTCGGGTGAACATCAAACTGCTGCGCCAGCTCGGCCAGCGTCTTCTCCCCCTTCAACGCAGCCAATGCCACCTTCGCCTTGAAGGCCGGTGAATGCGTCCGCCGGTTCCTCTTCGTCATCTCAACTCCTGTGCCACGGCCATCATCCTGGCCGTCGTCAGGCAGAATATCCACTCAAGCCTCTGTCCGATTTCCCGAAGCCAGCCCTCAGCGAGCCTGCGTCGGGAGCGGATGATTGCGCGTCGGGCCACGTATCATTGCGCGTCGGTACAGGTAGACAAGGCTTTCCTATAAGACATGGATACTGTTGGCGAAGTCGGCGAGCCGAGGCGCGCATCGATGTAGGGTTGGCTGTCCCGCCTGGAGGTGGCCTGTGTCTCTCCGTCCGCAGCAGCCGATCCCGCCCGTGCCCGAGGACACTGCCCGCGTCACCATTGCCGTGTTCCGGCGCGGCAATTCCTATGTGCTTCTGCGTGACCGGCTCGGCGCCGTCTTCGCGGATGCCGATTTTGCCGATCTCTACCCCGCCCGCGGCCAGCCCGCCTATGCGCCGTGGCGGCTTGCCCTTGTCACGCTCATGCAGTTCCGCGAGGGTCTGAGCGACCGCAAAGCAGCCGACGCGGTCCGGGGCCGGGTCGACTGGAAGTATCTGCTTGCGCTCGACCTGACCGACGCCGGCTTTGATCATAGCGTGCTCTGCGAGTTTTCGCGCCAGATTGCTGAGCGGCGATGCCGCCGGGCGCTTGCTCGCCCGCATGCTGGAGGCGGCGCACGAGAGCGGACTGCTCAAGACGCGCGGCCGGCAGCGCACGGACGGTACGCATGTGCTCGCCGCCATCCGCACCCTGAACCGGTTGGAACTGGTGGCCGAGACATTGCAGGCCACATTGAACGCCATTGCTGTGGCCGCGCCGGGATGGCTGCGCGCGGTGGCGCCTGCGGACTGGCACGAGCGCTATGACCGCCGGGTAGAGGACGCCCGCTTGCCCGAGAGCCTCGCCAAGCGGGAGGCCTATGCCGTCCAGGTCGGCCTGGACGGCTATGTGCTCCCGGAGGCTCTCGATCGGCCCGGCACGCCGGCCGAACTGCTCCTGTTGCCCGCGGTTGCCGTGCTGCGGCGCGTCTGGGCGCGGCACTACGAGCGGATCGCCCCCGAAGCCGGCGGCACAGGAGACGGCATGCCCGGCGTTTGTTTTCATCTCTTTCCCGCGCGCCCGCCCGTCAGCGACACTGCAGAGCGGGTCGCGTCACCCTGCGATCCTGATGCGCGGTTCCGCAGGCGCAGCGGCCGGGCATGGACTGGCTACATCGCCCACCTCACCGAGACCTGCGACGAGGGCGCACCGCGGCTGATCGTAAATGCCGATACAACCGATGCCAGCGTGCACGAGGCCAGACGGACCGCGCCCATCCATGCCGCGCTGGTTGCCAAGGGTTTGGCGCCCTCCCAGCACCTGGCCGACACGGCCTACATGAGCGCCGATCTGCTCACCGCCGCGCGGGAGCGATATGGCATTGACCTGATCGGTCCGCAACGCACCGGTCAGAGTTGGCAAAGCCGGACCGCAGATGCCTTCGACATCACCGACTTTGCGGTGGATTGGGAGAGGCAGGTGGCGCATTGCCCGGAGGGCAAGCAGAGCGTGGGCTGGGGAAGTTACCGCAGCAGCACGCGGCCGGGCGGGAGCGAGATCGTGCAGGTGCGCTTCCGCCCTGCCGACTGCCGGGTTTGCCCCTCGCGAACCCGCTGCACGCGCGCGACCAAGCTCGGGCGCTACCTGAAGCTTTACCCGCAGCGCGAGCACGAGGCCCTTGTGGCCGCGCGGACCCGCGAGCAAACGACCGAGTACCGCCGGCTGTATGCCCAGCGGCAAGGCATCGAAGGCACGATGTCCCAGGGCGCGCGCAGCTTCGTCTTGCGCCGGGCGCGCACCAGCGAAGCGGCCAAGCTGGGCATGCCGATCCACCCCCACATGCTCCGGCACTCAACCGGCTACAAGCTCGCCAACGACGGTCAGGAGACCCGCGCCATCCAGCACTATCTCGGACACCGGAACACCCAGCACACCGTGGTCTACACCCAGCTCGATGCAAGCCGCTTCAATGACTTCTGGCCGGACTGAGGCCCCAGCCCGCTCCCGACAAGTACTTGAATTCGCCCAGTTTCAAAAATTTGGCGGGTTTGGGCTTACAACCCCAAAATGCGTGAAGCAGGAGCCTACGTTGCATAGACCATGTATCTCATGTAATGTGCATGCCCCTCTGGAAAGCGGCTCCAGCAGCATGATCAAGGTTTCCGCGGCTGAGTTTCAGCGAAACATCGGCCGATATCAGGACATGGCGCTCACCCAGCCGGTGGCCGTGACACGAAACGGCCGCGAACGGACGGTGATGATCTCGGTCGAGGAGTATCACCGCCTCAAGCGGCGCGACCGGCAAGTGATGGGTCTCGATGATTTCACCGAGGCCGATCTCGCCGTGCTCGAGGCGACGCGTGCACCGGAGGCCGCGAAGGCCTTCGACGATGAAGTGAAGCCGGAATAGGTGGTTGCCCTTCCCCGATCCGGTTCCCGGCCTCGTCATCCGCTACAGCTATCTGTGGGCAGAGGAGTACGGGCGCGGCCAGGAAGAGGGGGTCAAGGACCGGCCTTGCGCGATCATCCTCGTCAGCGCCGGGGAAGAGGGCGAGCGGGTAGTGACTGTGCTGCCGGTCACCCATGCGCCGCCTTCCGATCCAAACCTCGCGGTCGAGATCCCGTCCGCCACAAAACATCGTCTTCGGCTCGACGACGCGCGTTCCTGGGTGGTGCTCAGCGAGGCCAACCGCTTCCTCTGGCCGGGACCGGATCTGCGCCCAGCGCGGCGCGGCGATCCTGAGAGCGTTACCTACGGGCTGCTGCCCTATGCTCTGTTCGAGGAGATTCGACGAAAATTCATCGCCGCCATTCGTGCGCGCCGCGCCGGAATCGTGCGGCGAAGCGAGTAGAAGAAAGCCGAAGTGGCAAGCCTGGAACGGGAGTTGCCCTCCAAGCATGTTCTTGTTATGTTCAAGAAAGCACGGTTGGTGACAGCGCCTGCTCGATAACGCCTCCTGGAGATGTGAACCGGGCGTCCAATGGCGTTCGACCCTATGGCCTCATCGCCCTTTGCGGATCGAGGGATCGCCAGAGGACGGCTTCTCGAAAGCGTCATCCCTCGGATGAAAGGATAAAAGTGTGGGGCTGAATTCGGCATGGGGAAAATTAAAACGGAAATCGGACGGCACAGAAATTGGCCGTCTGTCCCTGGCATCGCATTGCGCGGATGTTGCCGCGGTCGCGGAGGCGCTGCTGACGCAATCCGCGATCGCGGCGCGGCTCGCTCACCTCGCCCGAGTGGATAAGCTGTCGGAGCCAATAGTCCGGGCATTGGTCCGCGCCGTTTTTCTGCACGACCTCGGCAAGTGCAATTGGGGATTCCAGGCCAAGGCGTATTCGGAAGAGGTGCGCAAGGCGAAACACATTTGGGTGGCCGGCCATATCCGCGAAATCGCGCCGCTCTTCTGGCAAGATAGCAAGCTGTGGCAGGAGGTAATAAACGCGGCGCCAGCACTGAAGCCGTATTTGACGGAGGGGACGTCTGAGCGCCTGCTGCTATTGGCGGCGGCCTCACACCATGGCGACCCTCTGGTGGAGAATACGCTTCAAGAATCCAAATATCGGGATCGCAAAGATCTGTGGGTCTCTCGACACGGATATGACCCGATCGCGGCTCTGGCCGAACTCGCGGAAGCGCTCGACCGCTGGTTCCCGCAGGAGCCCGGCGCAGATCTTGACTTCATTTATGATGAGCCGGCTTTCGTCCACGGCTTCGCGGGGCTGGTCAGCCTTGCCGACTGGATCGCCTCGAACCCGGCCGATGGATTCTTTCCTTATGAGGGCGACGGAGCCGAGCGCGGCGAGTTTGCCAAGCGCCGGGCCGTCTCGGTGCTGCGCGAGATGCGGATCGATGCGGCGGAGGCGCGCGCCGATCTGCTCCGCCGCGCACCCGGCTTTACCGAGGTGTTCCCCTTCGCTCCGAGTGAGATGCAGCAGAAAATGGCCGCGGCCGATCTCGGCCCCATCGTCGTCGTGGAAGCTGAGACAGGATCGGGAAAGACCGAGGCGGCGCTATGGCGCTTCGCCACCCTGTTTGCGCAAGGCGCCGTCGATTCTCTGGTCTTCGCATTGCCGACCCGGATCGCAGCGACCCAGATCGCGGGGCGCGTGGACAGGTTCATAAAGGCGCTGTTCCCGAACCGCGATCTTCGGCCCAACACAGTCCTGGCCGTCCCCGGCTATGTGCGGGCCGATGGCGAAGACGCCAAGGAGTTGCTGCCGCATTTCGAGATGCTGTGGCCGGACAGCCCGGACGAGGTAGCGGCCCACCGGCGCTGGGCGGCGGAAAATCCCAAGCGCTATCTCGCGGCCGCGGTTGCGGTCGGGACGATCGATCAGGTGCTGCTGTCCGGCATCGCCACCCGACATGCGCATCTGCGCGGCGCGGCACTGCTGCGCGCGCTGCTTGTCATCGATGAGGTCCACGCGAGCGATGCCTACATGACCGCCTTGCTGCGCGGCGTATTGCAGCGGCACGTCAGCGCCGGAGGTCATGCCGTGCTGCTCTCGGCGACTCTGGGCGGCGCCGTGCGCGAGGAATTGGTCCGGGCCGGACAGGGCGTCCGTCTCTCGCGCTCCACGGCGGAGGCGCTGAGTGCGATCCCTTATCCCGCGGTGTCGGATAAAAGCGGCGCAAAGCTGGTCGAAAGCCGCGGCGGGGAAAAGGAAAAACAGAAAGAAAAACAGGTCAAGATCACACTGGCGCCCTGGCTTGATGAGCCGGAGGAGATCGGTCGCACCGCGCTCGCGGCGGCGCGTGCGGGGGCGCGTGTCCTCGTCGTGCGCAATACGGTCGCCGGCACGATCGCAGTGCAGCGGGCGATCGAGACCGCGGCGGCAGCGGACGACAGCGTGCTGTTCCGCGCCGGCGGCGTGATCGCGCCGCATCACGGGCGCTTTGCGACCGAAGACCGCAAGCGGCTCGACGCCGCCGTCGAGCAGAATTTTGGCAAAGGCACCGACCCCCATCGCGGGATTGTCCTGGTCGGGACGCAGACACTCGAACAGAGCCTCGACATCGATGCGGATCTGCTGCTGACCGATCTCGCGCCGATCGACGTCTTGTTGCAGCGGCTGGGCCGACTGCATCGACATCTCGAATGGCGCGCCCGTCCGCCCGGCTTTGCCGCCTGCCGCTGCACTGTGATGACGCCGGCGGAGCGCGATCTGACCGCGTTTCTGAGGCCGCGGCGGGACATCTCGCGGCACGGTCTCGGCAGCGTCTATGAGAACCTCGTCGCGATCGAAGCGGCTTGGGGTCTGCTTGAGCGGCAAAGGGTATTATCCATCCCGCATGACAACCGCCGCCTCGTCGAGGAAGGCACCGATCGCGAACGGCTAAGAAAACTGGCCGAGGGCCTCGGGCCGCTCTGGAAGGAGCACTGGCAGAATGACATCGGCAAATATTTCAGCCAGACCCAGGAGGCGGCTCATGCCGCACTCGACTGGTTCCGAGATTGGAACGAAGTGACGTGGCCGCCGACCCTCGGCGAGCGCGCCCGGACGCGGCTCGGTCTCGACGATCGGCTGGCGATATTCGATACGCCGTTTCCCAGTCCGTTCGGCGCCGAGCTTCGCGACATTAAATTTCCTGCCTGGCTGTTGCGCGGGCTTCAGATCGGCCCCGAGGACAAGGCAACGGTGATCGACAGCGCTTCCGGGATCACCCGTTTTGCATTCGCTGACGGGCGGTTCTCGTACAGCCGGCTGGGGCTCGAGCGGGAAACATCCTGAAGGCGCTTGACGTTCAGCCATATTCCACTTATACACGCGCCGTATAACCGTTTCTCTGAGCGGGCCCTAATGCTGGCCCCTCTCGATCCTGCTGAACCGATTTCCCGCTCCGTAAGGGGGTCGCTGCCGCGCCGATGGAGGGTGGCATCAGCCCGCCGCTGGCCGGCGCGGCGATGCGCGCTGCGCCTCGCGATCCGCAGAGAGCCGGTTAACCCAATCGAGAGGCGTGCGGGCTATTTCCTATTCGCGATGAACAACCCGGCGCGTCCGTATGACGCGACGGCGCCCCCATGAGCGGTACCCCGGTCACGGGGATCGACCCTGTTTCTCTGAACGAAGAGAAGTCCCCCGCCAGCGCGGGGATCAGCTCAAGTGAGCTTTCCGCACATGCCCGAAACCGGTTTCAACCTGCTTGATGTTCCGCTGATCCGCGCCGATCGCGGAGCGTTTTCGCTGCCCGAAGTGATGGCGCGGCTGTGCCGCGGCGAGATCGGGTCGTTTCCGGCCTTGCGACACCACCAAGCACCGGCCTGGCACGCCTTTCTGGTGCAGCTCGCCTTTCATGCGCTTGAAGCGGCCGAACGCGACACCCTGCCGGCCGACCCGGAAGAATGGCGGGCGGTATTGCGCCGCCTCGGCGGGGATTGGCCGCAGGACGACCCCTGGTGCCTCGTCGCGCCGCGCGAGCGGCCGGCGTTTCTCCAGCCCGCGGTTCCGGGCGGCGCGCTCGACCCGTTCAAGAAC
>JBOHMF010000105.1:0-11402 GCA_050730055.1 Allostellaceae bacterium | reverse complement strand
ACCCGGCGCCGTCGCCGACCAGCGGATCGGCGCCGACGGCGCCGCGGTGATCGAGATTGACAAGAATTTCGAGACCGCGCCGGATGATATCGTGCGATTTCCGCCCCTTGATATGGACGACAAAGCCGACGCCGCACGAATCGTGCTCGTGCCGCGGATCGTAAAGGCCTTGCTTTTCAGGCACGTTCATCGCCAATGCTCGTCACCTGCCAGGATTTTGCCGGTGTTTGTGCCGACCTCGGCGCAAACGCGCCAGTATGCCTGGGTTGAGGGCGGGACGGCAACGGCGGTTTTTACATTTCGCCCATCCGTCGCGCGCCGGATCGCCGCGGGGGTGCGGCCGCGGCTGCGCCATGTCCTGTGCGTCGGCCTGACCATTGGTCGCGATTTTTGTCGATGTTTTTCCCGCTCGCCTCCGCCGGGCGCTAGGCGTGGCCTGGCGAAGCGGCTATGTTCGCCGCGCCCGCTTTCCCAGAGGACTGCTGTTCCGCGTGCTTCGCGTCATCCGACATCCCGGCCTCCGAGCGAGCGCCCTGCGCGGCGCGGTGCTGGCGATGGGCAATTTTGACGGCGTGCATCGCGGCCATGCGGCCCTGATCGGGATGGTGCGCGAGCGGGCGCGCGGCGCGGGCCAGCCGTCGGCGGTGCTGACCTTTGAGCCGCACCCGCGCAGCGTGTTCTTTCCGGCGAGCGATCCGTTCCGCCTGACACCGTTTCGCGTCAAGGAACGCGAACTGGACCGGCTCGGTGTTGCGCTCCTCTATGTGCAGCATTTCGATCTCGCCTTCGCCGCCAAGAGCGCCGAAACTTTTATCGCGGACGTGATCGTCGCGGCGATCGGCGCCAGCCATGTCTTTGTCGGCTACGACGCGAGCTTTGGGGCCGGCCGCCGCGGCACGCCCGAGGTGCTGCGCATAGAGGGAGAACGCCACGGGTTTGGCGTCACCGTGCTCGATCCCGTGCGCGGCAGCGATGCCGGCCTCTATTCCTCGACCCATATCCGCGAGCTCCTGAAGGCGGGAAAGCCGCGCGCGGCGGCGCTGGCGCTCGGCCGCCACTGGGAGATCGACGGACGCGTCGCCGAAGGTGACAAGCGCGGCCGCACGATCGGCTTTCCGACCGCCAATCTCGGTCTTGGCGAGTATCTGCGCCCGGCCTTTGGCGTCTATGCCGTGCGCGTCAGCGGCGACGGCCCGGACGATCCCCTCGGGGGACGCCTCATCGACGGCGTCGCCAATATCGGTCTCAGGCCCACGGTCGGGGGATTGGTGCCGCGGCTCGAAGCCCATCTCTTTGACATCGATTGCAATCTTTACGGCCGCCATTTGCGCGTGGCACTGGTCGAATTTCTGCGGCCCGAACGCAAGTTTTCGGGTCTCGACACCTTGAAGGCGCAGATCGCCGAGGATGCCGCGCATGCCCGCGCCCTTCTCGCCGCCGTGCCTGTCGAACCGCCGCACGGATGAACACCGGCTGCCGGTGCGCCAACAACGCCCTCGAAACCGCACGGGGCCGCTGCTATATCTCGCCCATGACGGCGCATCGCGAGTGGGGGCTGCGAATTAGGGGCCCGATCCTCGATTGAGGGTCGGGACAGGGTCTCATCTTTTTTGTCGCAGCTTGCCCAGGGACTCCCGATGCCTGCGGATTATCGCCCGACCGTCTTTCTGCCCAGGACCGCGTTTCCGATGCGCGGCGCGCTGCCAACACGCGAGCCGCAACTCCTCGCGCGCTGGCAGGCGATGGACCTCTACCGCCGGCTGCGCGAGGCCGCGCGCGGGCGCGAGAAGTTTGTCCTGCACGACGGCCCGCCCTATGCCAACGGCGACATCCACCTTGGCACCGCGCTCAACAAGATCCTGAAGGATATCGTCAACCGCTCGCAGCAGATGCTCGGCCGGGACGCGCCCTATGTGCCGGGCTGGGACTGCCACGGTCTGCCGATCGAGTGGATCATCGAGGAGAAGCATCGCGCCGCCGGCCGCACCAAGGAGAGCGTGCCGATCGGGCAGTTCCGCCGCGAATGCCGCGACTTTGCGGCGCACTGGATCGAAGTGCAGAAGCGCGACTTTGAGCGGCTCGGCGTCGTCGGCGACTGGGACCACCCCTATACGACGATGACACCCGCGGCCGAGGCGCAGATCGTGCGCGAACTCGGCAAGTTTCTCGTCGATGGGGGCCTCTACAAAGGAGCCAAACCGGTCCTGTGGTCGGTGGTCGAAGAGACCGCGCTCGCCGAAGCCGAGGTCGAATATCACGACCACCGCTCGACGACGGTGTGGGTGCGCTTTCCGATCGCAACGCCGGGCGTGCCGGCGCTCAAAGGCGCCTCGGCTGTGATCTGGACGACGACACCATGGACCCTGCCGGGCAACCGCGCGATCGCCTACTCCGAGGACTTGGAGTACCTCGTCCTTCGACCAAAAATGGTTTTAAGTCATGGACCGGGTCTGGGCGCTCAACCTGGCGGCGGGGTCGTCAATATAGGAGAACTGCTGCTTGTCGCGGAGCCATTGGCAGATGGCTTCGCCAAATCCGTTGGGATCATCCAATACGATAAAATCGCATCGTTCAAAGGCGCCGCGCTCGCCGGCACGATCGCGCGCCACCCGCTCGCCGGCGCGGGCTATGATTTCCCGGTGCCGCTCTTCCCGGCCGGTTTTGTCGCCGCCGATCAGGGCACCGGTCTTGTCCACATCGCGCCGGGGCACGGCGCCGAGGATTTCGAACTGGGTCAGGCCAACGGGCTGCCGGTGCCAGACACGGTCGGACCGGACGGCGCCTATCTGCCCGGCGTGCCGCTCTTCGCCGGGCGCCGCGTCTATCGCCGCGACGGCAAGGACGGCGACGCCAATGCCGCGGTGATCGCAGCAATTGAAGAGAGGGGTGGCCTGCTGGCGCGCGGCACCCTCGTTCACTCCTACCCGCATTCCTGGCGCTCCAAGGCGCCGCTCATCTTTCGCAATACGCCGCAATGGTTTATCGGCATGGCGGCAAATGGGCTGCGCGACAAGGCGCTGACCGCGATCGAGGCGACCCGCTGGGTCCCGCCGCAGGGCCGGAACCGCATCCGGGCGATGGTCGAGACCCGGCCCGACTGGTGCGTCTCGCGCCAGCGCGCCTGGGGCGTGCCGATCACCGTCTTCACCCATCGCGCGACCGGGGAGCCGCTGCGCGATCCGTCGGTTATTGAGCGCGTCGCCGCCGCTGTCGAAGAGCACGGCGCCGACATCTGGTTTGACGCCGACCCCGCGCTGTTTCTCGGCGATGCCTACGATCCGGCGGAATGGGAGAAGGTCACCGACATTGTCGAGGTGTGGTTTGATTCGGGATCGACCCACAGCTTTGTCCTGGAACAGCGGCCGGAGCTGAAATGGCCGGCCTCGCTTTATCTCGAAGGCTCGGACCAGCATCGCGGCTGGTTTCAGTCCTCTCTTCTGGAAGCCTGCGGCACGCGCGGCCGCGCGCCCTATGAGGCGGTGCTGACGCACGGTTTTGTGCTCGACGAAGAGGGGCGCAAGATGTCGAAATCGCTCGGCAATGTCGTCGCTCCGCAAGCGGTGATGCAGCAGAGCGGCGCCGACATCCTGCGGCTGTGGGTGGTCGGCGCGGACTACACCGAGGATGTCCGCATCGGCCCCGAGATCCTGAAGCGCCAGACCGACATCTACCGCCGCCTGCGCAATACCCTGCGTTATCTCCTGGGCGCCCTTGACGGCTTTGCCTCGGCCGAGGCGGTCGGGTTCGCGGCGATGCCGGAGGCCGAGCGCTGGGTTCTCCATCGTCTCTTCGAGCTCGACCGGCTGGTGCGCCGGTCAATCGAGCAGTTCGATTTTCACAACCTGTTCACCGCGCTCCACAATTTCTGCGCGGTCGAGCTCTCGGCGTTCTATTTCGACATGCGCAAGGACCGGCTTTATTGCGACGGCCCGCAGGACCCGCGCCGGCGCGCCGTGCGCACCGTGCTCGACCGCTGTTTCGAGTGTCTGGTGCGCTGGCTGGCCCCGGTCGTCGTCTTTACCGCCGAGGAGGCGTGGCTCGCCCGGCACGGCGACCAGCCGGGTAAGAGCGTCCATCTCGAACGCTTTCTCGATCTGCCGGCGGAATGGCAGGACGACGCCTTGGGCGAGCGCTGGGCGCGGCTGCGCGATCTGCGCCGCGTCGTGACCGGCGCGATCGAGGTCGAGCGCGCCGCGAAACGGCTGGGCGCGAGCCTCGAAGCTGCGGTCGAACTGTTTGTGCCGGAGGAGCTCGGCGCGGCGCTGCGCGGCGTTGATCTGGCCGAGTTGTGCATCGCCTCGTCCGGCACGGTGCGGGTCGGACCGGTTCCCGCGGACGCCTTCACCCTGCCCGACATCCCAGGTGTCGGCGCCCGCATCGCGCCGGCGCCGGGCGTGCGCTGCGAGCGCTGCTGGCGGGTTCTGCCCGAGGTCGGCGGGGTGCCCGGACACGACGATCTCTGCCGCCGCTGCGCCGATGTTGTCGGCAGGTTCTCTCCGGCCGTGGCGGCGAGCGCCTCATGATGCTGATGCTCGGCCTTGTGACGGCGGTTCTCATCGCCCTTCTCGATCAACTCAGCAAGCTTGCCGTCCTCGGCTTTTTCACCGCGCACGCGGCGGGCTATCAGGCGTTCAAAGTCACCTCGTTTTTTGATCTCGTGCTGACGTTCAATTATGGCATGAGCTTTGGTCTGTTTGATGACGGCTCCGCGATCAACGCCGTCCTGTTCTCCGCCGTCGCGGCGGCGATCGTTGTGATCCTGCTTGTCTGGCTGCGCCGGGCCGCGCACCCGCTCCTGGCCGTCGCCATCGGTCTGATTATCGGCGGCGCCGTCGGCAACGTCATCGACCGGCTGCGCCTCGGCGGGGTCGTCGATTTTCTCTATTTTCATGCCGGACAGTGGTACTGGCCGGCCTTCAATCTCGCCGATACCGCGATCTGCGTCGGGGTGGCGGCGATGCTGTTCGACGGCTTGCTTCTCCATCGCCAGGCGCGCTAGAAGAACCGGCGGGGAGGGTGTGCGTTCATGTCGGAATTTTATCGGGGCGGCGGCCGCGCAATTGCCGCCTTGTCCGCCCTCTGTCTGATCGGAACCCTGGCGCTTTCCGGCTGCTCCGGTGTCAAAAAGGCGATTGGTCTCGAACCGACGATGCCCGACGAGTTCGAGGTGGAAGCCCAGGCGCCGCTGACGATCCCGCCCGATTTCGCCCTGCGCCCGCCAAAGCCGGGGACGCCGCGTCCGCAAGACGTGTCCACCGCCAAGCTAGCGCGGCAGGATCTCGACACAGTCGGAGCGGGCAAACCGGGACAACAGGTTGCGGGTCTCACCCTGCCGGTGCTCGGGGGGAGTTTGCAGGCGCCCAACCCGAACGCCGAAATCGTCCCGGGGAGCCTCGCCAGCAAGCTGCTCGCGTCCGGCACGGGCGGGGCCGTCATCGAAAACCGCCAAACGACGCCGTTGCCAGGGGTTTATTGAAGCATTAGGGCGGTCGCGAAACTGGCGGATGCGACGCGCCGTCCCCTCTGCGATCTATGATTTTCGGATTTGCGA
This sequence comes from Allostellaceae bacterium, assembly GCA_050730055.1. Taxonomy (GTDB): domain Bacteria; phylum Pseudomonadota; class Alphaproteobacteria; order ATCC43930; family CGMCC-115725; genus AP-15. The sequence goes on along the minus strand of JBOHMF010000105.1, from coordinate 5,851 downwards.
AAATGCCGCGGCGCGAGCCGACAGCGACAGGGCAAAGTTTCGGAAGCTGAGTTCTTCATTGGGCACAACATACCGGCCCTGAAGCCCATCCCGCTGGCCGGACATCAGAAAACAGGCGGCATCGTAAAGGCGCTCGCGCACCAAGCGTTCACAGAAAATCTCGTATCTTCGGGCATAGGAGATGCTTTGGAACTCCGGCCGCAAAGGATAATGCGGCGACTTTCTCGGCTTGCCCGGCCGGATCGCGTTCGGGTGATGCTCAAGCATCATCAGATAGCCGAGCCACGGCCGCGCCGAAGGTCGGAAAGTCGCTTCGCGATAAGCCGACCAAAAATCCGTGGCGCTGCCAAGCGCTTCTTCAACCCGGTTGTTGAAGTTGTTTCCAAAAGAGCCGACATGGGCCTTGATTTCGATGGCGGCCAGGAGGTCGTTTCCGACCTTCGCGATCAGATCCCAATCCTTGGCCGGCCGGAAGTAACACGGCAAGGTTTTGTCGATGATGTGAATGTCTGCATCGGCAAGGCCGGCATCGCGCAGAACATCGGCGATGAGGCCGATAAAACCGTCGCCGTGCTTGCCTCCGGTTACGGCCGCCCGACTGCCGGCGTCCTTCTGCCCGGTCGCGCTGCCTTGGCTTTCCTGCTGTCTGGCGCGGACCCGCCAGAAATGGCGGACCGCTTCGGCAAGGCCGTTGTCGAGATCGAGCACGGCTCCCCCTGTGTCGCGGCCGGATAGGCGAGTACCCGGCTTGCATTGAGTTTCCGCAACGCCGTCTTCACCCGTTGCACGCCCATCGAGAAATAATGCGGATCGACCTCTATCCCGATGCTGTTGCGGCCCCAAAGCCCGGCGGCGGCGCTGGTCGTGCCGGTGCCGGCGAAGGGGTCGAGCACGGTGTCGCCGACAAAGCTGAACATGCGGACCAGCCGCTCGGCGAGTTCGAGCGGGAAAGGTGCTGGATGCTCTCGCGTGGACGCGCCGGTCAGACCAGTCCAGATTTGTTGAAACCAGATTTTATGCCGATCGGCCGGGATGACGCTGAGGACGCGTGTCGCCACCGAGGGGCTGCGGTAGCCACCGGCCTTGCGCTGCATCAGAATGAATTCGATGTCGTTCTTGACGACGGCGTTGGGCTCGTAAGGCTTGCCGAGAAACCCGCCGCCATTGCCTTCAGCCTCGTACTTCGCATTGGCGATCTTGTTCCAGATGATAGGAGTCAGATTGGAATAGCCGATCCGGCGGCACTGCTCCTGAATTGCGGCGTGAAGCGGCACAACCATGTGCTCGCCGCGATTCCTGCGGCGCGAGAGGCAGACATCGCCGACGACGCAGACGAGCCGCCCTCCCGGCACAAGCGCGCGGAAGCACCAGCGCCAGATCTTTTCAAGCTCACCAAGAAAGGTGTCGTAGGCCGCGATGCTGCCGAGTTGGTCCGGGTGCTGGCGATATTCCTTGAGCGTCCAGTACGGCGGCGAGGTCAAGACAAGATGCACGCTCTCCGGAGGGATAAAATCGAGGGTGCGGGCATCGGCGTTGAAAAAGTGGTGCTCGGTTGGAATTTGCCGCAACCGCTGCTCGATCCGTGCCAGGAGCCGAGCGTTCTTGGCGATTCGCGGCAGGGCCGTCTGCTGGTCGGTGATCGGCCCGACCTCCGGGGGAAGCCACGCCTCGGCGGTAAACCGTTCCTTTGCCGGCACCGTAGAGGGAGCCGGCTCGGGTTCCGTCACGGGGTCAAAGGGAAGCGGCGGTTGCTTGCGGGAGTCCAATATGCTCACGCGATCCTCACCGGAGCAGTTTAACCTCCCCGACCGGAGCCGTCACGGCGCGTGGTGCACCGGCTCACCTTATTTTGGCTGGCCGGAGTACCGATTTATCCGTTGAATAGCGGCGCAGGTCGCAAGCAACAGCATTCGGGTTCCCCGCCATGAGCGGCATTCCCCAGCAGCGCGATATCCTTGATCGGCGGGCGCTTTATGAGGCGCTCGCGGCGGCGCTGCCCGTCCCCGCCGCCGCGCTCCTCGACCGCCAGCCGCTGACCCGGCCGCTGAAGGCGGCGCTCGCGCGGGGTCAGGCCGAGATCCGCCGCCGCTTTGAGAGTGCGGGCGACGGCGCCGCGGTGATGCGCGAGGGGTGCTTTCTGATCGATCAGATCATCCGCGCCCTCTACGATCTCGTCACCACCGAACTCTATCCGCTGCCCAACCCGACAGCGAGCGAGCACATGGCGATTGTCGCGGTCGGCGGTTACGGCCGCGGCGAACTGGCCCCCTATTCCGATCTCGATCTCCTGTTTCTGCTGCCTTACAAGCAGACCCCGCACACCGAGCAGGTCGTCGAGTCCCTCCTCTATGTGCTGTGGGATCTGGGGCTCAAGGTCGGGCATGCGACGCGCTCGATCGAGGACTGCCTGCGCCAGGCGAAATCCGATCTGACGATCCGCACCGCGCTTCTGGAGGCGCGCTATGTGTGGGGCGACCAGGCGCTGTTTCAGGATTTGAAGCGGCGCTTTGACGGCGAGATCGTGCGCGGCACGGCGGCGCAGTTTGTCGAATTAAAGCTCGCCGAACGCGACGCGCGCCATCAGCGGGTCGGCGACAGCCGCTATCACCTCGAACCCAACATCAAGGAGGGCAAGGGCGGGCTCAGGGATCTGCACACGCTGTTCTGGCTTGCGAAATACATCTATCGCATCGACGATGTCAAAAAACTGGTCGAAATGGGTGTCCTCTCGGCCGCGGAATCGCAGCGTTTTGCGCGCGCCCAGAGCTTCTTGTGGACGGTGCGCGCGCATCTGCACTATCTCGCGGAACGGGCCGAGGAGCGGCTGACCTTTGACCGCCAGGCCGAGATCGGCCGCCGCATGGGCTATACCGACCACGGCGGCAGCCGCGGTGTCGAGCGCTTTATGAAGCGCTATTTTCTGATCGCCAAGGATGTCGGCGATCTGACCCGGATCTTCTGCGCGATCCTCGAAGCCGATCAGAAACGCAAGCGCCGCCTGCCCTGGGTGCGCTGGGGCGCGGGACGGCGTCCGCTCGCCGGTTTTGTCCTCGACGGCGAGCGGCTCGCCATCCCTGCCGAGGATTTCTTCCGGCGCGATCCGGTGGCCTTGCTGCGCCTCTTTCGCGTGGCACAGGAGCAGGGGCTCGACATTCATCCCCGGGCGCTGCGCGCCGCCAGCCAGTCGCTCAGGCTGATCGATCGCGCCGTGCGCCGGGACCCCGAGGGGAACCGCCTGTTTCTCGACATTCTGACCGCGCGCCAGGACCCCGAGAGCGCGCTCAGGCGGATGAACGAGGCCGGCGTGTTCGGCCGCTTCATCCCCGATTTCGGACGGGTCGTCGCGCAGATGCAATACGACATGTATCATGTCTACACGGTGGATGAGCACACGCTGTTCGCCATCGGCATCCTGCACAAGATCGAAAGCGGAGAGTTGCGCGACGAGTTGCCGCTCGCCACCCGGATCGCGCCGACCATCGCCTCGCGCCGCGCGCTCTATGTCGCGGTCCTGCTGCACGATATCGCCAAGGGGCGCGGCGGCGATCATTCGCTGTTGGGCGAGCGGGTCGCCCAGAAGCTCGGACCCCGGCTCGGCCTCTCGGCGGAAGAGACCGAGACGGTGGCCTGGCTGGTGCGCTGGCATCTCCTGATGAGCAACACCGCTTTCAAGCGCGATCTCGACGATCCGCAGACGATCCGCGATTTTGTCGCGCGCGTGCAGTCGCCGGAGCGGTTGAAGCTCCTCCAGGTGCTGACCGTCGCCGACATCCGCGCGGTCGGCCCCAAGGTGTGGAACGGCTGGAAGGCGGCGCTCTTGCGCGAACTCTACCACGCGGCGATCGACGTGATCGCGGAGGGTCTCTCGGCCGAGGGGCGGGATGCGCGGATCGCCGCGGCGCAGGCGGCGGCGCGGCAGCTTCTGCCGGACGTTGCCGAGGAGGAATTCCAGAGCTTTGCCGGTCTTGGCTACCCGTTTTACTGGCTCTCGCTCGATGCCGAAACGCACGCCCGCCACGCCCGGCTGATCCGCGCGGCCGAGACCGAGGGCCTCCCGCTTGTCGTTGAGGAGCGCGTCGATCCGCACCGTGCCGTCACCGAGATCACGGTCTATACCGCCGATCATCCCGGGCTGTTCTCGCGCATCGCCGGGGCGCTCGCGTTCAGCGGCGCCAACATCGTCGATGCCAAGATCATGACGATGGCGAACGGCATGGCGCTCGACACCTTCTGGGTGCAGGACCAGGACGGCGGCGCCTTTGACCGCCCGGACAAGCTGAAAAAACTCGCCGCAACCTGCGAGAGCGTGCTGACCGGCGACCTCAAGCTGCACATCGAGCTGACCCGCCCGCCCGCTATTCCCAGCCGCACGCGGGTCTTTGCCGTGGCACCACGGGTTCTCATTGATAACAAGGCCAGTGCCTCGCACACGATCGTCGAGGTTAACGGGCGCGACCGGCCGGGTTTTCTCTATGAGGTGACGCGCGAATTGACCCGCCTCAACCTGCAGATCTCAAGCGCCAAGATCTCGACCTATGGCGAGAAGGTGGTTGATGTCTTTTATGTGAAGAACCTGTTTGGCCACAAGGTCGAGCACCCGCAAAAGCTCGCTGACATTCGGGAGACGCTCACCAGCGTCCTCGCCCGCAGCAACGAGCCGGTTCCTGCCGCTGCTGAGATTGCGGCGGCAGAATAGATCCGTGCTGCAAAGATGTGGGTGGCCGGGACAAGCCCGGCCACGGGGATGAGATTGCGAGGGGAAGAACGGTTACTCCCGCAGATCGTCAAAGAATTCCTTGACGCGGGCGAAAAAGCCTTCGCTGGCGGGATGGGTGCCGCGGGTGTCGCCGGCCTTCTCGAACTCGCGCAAGAGTTCCTGCTGTCGCTTGTTGAGGTTGACCGGCGTTTCGACCACCGCCTCGATAAACATGTCGCCGCGTGCGGTTGAGCGCAGCACGCTCATCCCCTTGCCCTTCAAGCGGAACTGATGGCCGCTCTGGGTTCCGGCGGGGACCGTGACGCGGGCGCGCGAGCCGTCCACGGTCGGCACCTCGATGGCCCCGCCCAGAGCCGCCGTCGTGATCGGCAGCGGCACGCGGCAATAGATGTGGGCGCCGTCGCGCTGAAAGAGAGCGTGCGGCGCCACTCCGACAAAGATGTAGAGATCGCCTGGCGCGCTGCCGCGCACCCCGACTTCGCCCTCGCCGGCCAGCCGGATGCGGGTGCCGTCCTCGACCCCCGGCGGGATATTGACCGACAGCGTCTTCTCGCGCCGCACCCGGCCCTGTCCGCCGCAGGTCTTGCACGGTTTCTCGATGACCCGGCCGGCGCCCTGGCAGGTGGGACAGGTCCGCTCGATCGTGAAAAAGCCTTGCTGCGCCCGGACGCGCCCGCGCCCGCGGCAGGTGGGGCAGGCGACCGGCTGAGAGCCGGGTTCGGCGCCGCTGCCCTTGCACGAATCGCAGGCGACAAGGGTCGGCACGCGGATCGTCGTCTGCCGGCCGCGAAAGCTTTCTTCGAGGGTGATTTCGAGATTGTAGCGCAGATCGTTGCCGCGCGTCGGACCGGCCTGGCCGCCGCGCCTGCCGCCGCCCATGAACTCGCCAAACATCTCGTCAAAGATGTCGGCGAACCCGCCGCTGAACCCGCCCGCAAAACCGAAATCGCCGCGGCCCTGCTCAAAGGCGGCGTGGCCGTAGCGGTCATAGGCGGCGCGCTTCTGCTCGTCCTTGAGGATGTCGTAGGCTTCGCTGATATCCTTGAACTTCTGCTCGGCGCTCTTGTCGCCCGGATTGCGGTCCGGGTGGTATTGCATCGCGAGCTTGCGATAGGCCCGCTTCAACTCGTCGGC
>JBOHMF010000104.1:0-11505 GCA_050730055.1 Allostellaceae bacterium | reverse complement strand
GACCATGAAGCTCCTGTGGGACGCGATCGGCAGCGAGTTCGGCGGCCGGCACCAGCTCTACGAGCGCAACTACGCCGGCAACCACGAGGACATCCGCATCCAGGTGCTGACCGGCGCGCGGCGCAGTGGCGCGATGGAGGCGATGACCGCGCTCGTCGATCGTTGCCTGTCGGAATACGACGAAACGGGTTGGACCGCCGCCCCCTGGCTCAATACGGAGAGCGAGCCGGGCGTCTGAACGCGCGCGCCAACGGGGACAATGCGGCCCGCCCGGTGGCAGCGGGCCGGGTCTCCGGCATCAGCGCCCAGACTAGGAGCGTCGCCAGAACCCCGACGCCCGAGAGCATCAGAAAGGCCGCCCCGGCGCCAAACTGATCGGCGGCAAAGCCGGCGGCGGTGGTGCTCAAGGTGGCGCCGAGACCGACAAAGAGGCCGACAATGCCAAGGCTCAGCGTGTAATGGCCGCCCGCGCCGGCGATGTCGGCGACGACGAGCGGCAGAAGCACGCCAAAGGCGGCGGCATCGATGCCGTCGAGCAACTGGAACACCATCAAGAGATCGGGGTTGGCAAAACCGGCAAAGAGCAGAGCGCGCAGTGGCAGCGCGGCAAAGCCGAGGATCAGGACCGGCCGCCGCCCCCAGTGCTCGGCCGCCCGCCCCGCGCGCGGCGCCAAGAGGGCGGTGACGAGTTGCGGGCCGATGATGCTGGCGGCGATGAGGAGCGGCGCCTCCGCGCCGGCGCGTTTGGTCACGAGCCCCGCGGCGAGCGGCAGCAGCGCCGCATTGGCCAGCTGAAACAGCGCCGCGCAGACGCCAAAGACAAGCAGCCGCGGGTCTGCAAATACCCGCCAGGTCTGCCCCACCCCGCGGGTCGCTGCCCGCGGGCTTTGGCCCACCCGCCACAGGGGCAGCCGCCAGCGCCGCCACGGCGGGCGACGCGCGGCCGGGATCGTCACACTCTCTCTGGAGCGGACGGCGTTCGCGCGCGGGGTGAGACCGAGATCGCTCTGCCGGATCGCCTGCAGAGCGGCGAGCGCCGCCGCGCCGAGGAGCGCGGTCAGCACAAAAACCGCGCGGCCCGACAACCAATAGCCGCACGCCCCCATCAGCCCGGCGCCGATCGCATTGCCGATCGCGGCATAGCGGGCGTTGCGGCCGAGCCGTTCGCCAAACTGGCTCTCTTCGACCAGCATGAGGCTGATCGCGGCGATGGCCGGGTTGAGAACCCCGCTGGCAAAGGCGTGCAGTGCCTCGGCGACAAAGATCGGCAGCAGGACCGGCCAGGCGGCGACGAGGAGCGCGCTGGCGATGATCGCGACGAGCGCCAGAGCGGCGATGCGCCGCTTGTCGCGCACCGCATCGACCAGCGCCCCGGCCGGCAACTGCCCCGCCACCGCGGTCATCGTGCCGACGCTCAGGGCGAGGCCGATCTCGCCCTGGGTCCAGCCGACGCTGGTCAGATAGATCGCGACAAACGGTCCGAACCCGGTCTGAAAATTGGCGATAAAGAAGTTGAGGCCGTCGAGCGCGCGGCCGGCGCGCACCCCGGCGGCGCGCGCCGGTGCCGGCGCGGCCTGTGCGGGCGGCTCGAGGGCGAGGGTCATGGGCGGGGGCAGGGGTCCGATCCGTTCCCGATCAGGGTCAGCGGGGTGATCACTGCGATGGGTTTTTCCGGCGCCTCATATTCGGGAGCCGATTTCAGCTGATCGGGGGTCAGGTCGGGCAGCACCACCCTGCGCTTTTGCACCCCGCTGAAGCACAAGGCGCGCCAGGCAACGGCGATCTTGCGCGTGCCGACCCCGAGAAAACCGCCAAAATCGATGACCGCAGCGCGCGGGCGGCCCTTCTCATCGGCAAGCACATCGACGATCCGTCCCATGTCGGCGCCGGCCGCGCTTTTCACCTCTTCACCGAGAACCGGGAACAGATCCTCTGCCGCAAAATGCCGGACAAACACCCCGGTGTCGCCCGGCCAGGCGCGGCCGGAGGATTGGGGCGAAGCAGGGACGATCCCGCCCGCCATCGCCGCAACCACGACGGCGGCGAGCACAAACAGACGGCGGGAACGGGAGGAAGGCGGGTTGCAACGCGGGAAGCCGGGCACAAGCACCTTGTCGTCCAAATCGACCCCGGCCCCTTTGAGACGCCGCGTCTGCCGCGCGCGACCGCGGCGAGGCGACATCTCGGAGGGCGGCTCTTCGGGAACCGAGGGTCGGCGGCGTCTCGCTCGCACCGCGACGGTCCGACGGCTCAGCGAGCAAAGACCCCATCACGGATCATAGGTTAATTCTACCGCCCGCCGGCGATCGCGGCAATCGCTGCTTGCGCTTATTCGGCCGCCCGTGCTCCGCGCTGCGCGCTCAAACGCCGATACAGGCGGAGATAATCCCGCGCCATCCGATCGGCCGTGAAACGGCTCTCGAACACCCGGCGGATGCGCGCGCGATCGAGACGGCGGGCGCGCTGTGCGGCGGCCACGGCGGCGGCCTCGTCCTCGACGACAAAGCCGGTGACACCCTCCTCGACGACCTCGGGCACCGAGCCGTTGCGCATCGCGATGACCGGGGTGCCGCACGCCATCGCCTCGATCATCGCCAGCCCGAACGGCTCGCGCCAGGCAATTGGAAACAACAGGGCGACGGCGTTGCCGAGAAAATCCGCTTTCTCGTGCTCGGCGATCTCGCCTATATATTCGACCTGCGGGTGCGCCAGGAGCGGCTCGACCTCGCGGACGAAATAGGCGCGATCGACCGGATCGATCTTGGCCGCGATCTTGAGCGGCACCCCCGCCGCCATGGCGATGCGAATCGCCCGGTCGGGCGCCTTTTCCGGCGAGATGCGCCCGAGAAATGCGAGATAACCGCCCTGTCCCGATCCGGGGCGCAAGAGCCCCGCGGGCAGACCGTGATGGATGGTGGCAAGATAGTTCGCTTCCGGCAACGGTTGGCGTTGCGAATCCGAGATCGACACCACCGGAACATCGCTGAAGACCCGATAGACCAGCTTCAGTTCCGGCAGATCGAGGCGCCCGTGCAGGGTCGCCAAAAACGGCACTCCCGCCCGCCGCAGCACGGGATAGCCGAGATAGTCGCAATGAAGATGGACGATATCAAAGGCGGCGGCGCGCTCTGCCACGGTTTCCAGCATCGCGATCAGCGGCGCGACGTGATCGCGCAACACCGGATCGAGGCGCAGCGCGCGCGGGCACGCGGGCACGAGACGGGCCGTCGTCACGCTGTCGCCGCTGGCGAACAGGGTCACGTCGTGCCCCATTGCGACCAGTGCATCGGTCAGATAGGCGACGATCCGCTCGGTGCCGCCATAAAGCTTGGGGGGAACCGCTTCCATCAGCGGCGAGACTTGCGCAATCCGCATCCTCGGTTCTTTCCGTTCTCGGCCAGATCCAGTCCAGATCCGGTGGGTAATCGCGAGAGCGGCCGGATCGTTGCACGGGGAGTTGCCTTGCGACGATTGGCGCGGGTTGCCTGACCTCTGCGATGATCGCCGCCGAGTTTTGCCGGGCGGCGAGGAATAACTGTCCTCGCCGCTTCGTTGCCGATGGGGTGGAAGGTGCGTCCCTGACGGCGCCGGGCCGGACGGATGGTCGTCGTCCCGCGCCCGCAGGCGAACGATGCGCTCTCCGGTCCTGTTCATGTGTTGTCGGCGTTGAGGCACCCTGGATGCTGGAGCACAAATCGCTGGGGGCGGAGGGCGTCGCCGGATCTCTTGAAGAGTGGTCCGGCGCTGCGGCGGCGCAGCCGGAACACCGCACCGCCCTCCGGCCGCAACCCGGCGCGGCCGGGTTTCCGCTGCGCCCGCTGGCCTTTCTCTGGCACTATGTTCGCCGCCGCCCGCTGCTTCATTTCGCCGCGCTGGCCGCGGTCATGGGCGCGGCGGCCTCGGCCTGCTTTGCCCAGTACGGTCTCAAGATGATCGTCGATGCGATGGCGCGGGGGGCGGGCGGCGCCGGAGGCTTCGCCGCCGTATGGGAGGCGGTCGCGGTCTTTGTCGGTCTGCTCGCCTGCGAAAGCGCGCTGTGGCGGATCGGCAGCTGGTCGGGCTACCGCGCCATCGTCGCCGACAAGGCCGAGGCCAAGCTCGATCTGTTCGACCACTTGAGCGGCCATTCGAGCCGCTATTTCTCGGAGCGGATGGGGGGCGCGCTGGCCGGCCGCGTATCCGCCGCCGGCGACGCGCTCCAGCAGGTGTTTCAGAGCGTGGTGTTCAATATCGCTCCGGTGTGCGCCGATTTTGTCGCCGCCCTCCTCATGCTGGCCACGGTGGGGTGGCGCCTGACGGCGGCGATCTTCGCCTTTGTGCTGCTCGCCGTCGGAACCCTCGCCTGGTGCAGCCACCGCGGCGCGCCGCGGCACCGCCGCTATGCCGACCATGCCGCCGAGGTCGGCGGCGAACTCGTCGATGTCCTGTCCAACATCTGGGTGGTCAAGGCCTTTGCCGCGCACGGCCGCGAGCGCAGCCGCTTTGCCCGCCTGCTCGCCGCCGAGGCGGGCGCGCAGCGCGGCAGCCTATTCTATATCGAGCGGCTGCGCGTTCTGCACGACGCCAGCCTGTGGCTGATGGGCGGCGTTCTGCTGATCTGGGCCATCCACCTGTGGCGTCTCGGAGAGGCCAGCGCCGGCGATGTGGTGCTGGTGGTGGCAATGGCCTTTCGCATCCTGCACGGCTCGCGCGACCTCGCCTTCGCCCTGGTCAACGCCAGCCAATTCCTCGCCCGCATCGCCGATTCGCTGCACGTCATCGGCGAGGATCACAAGGTGGTCGATCGCCCCGGTGCGCGCGAACTGTTCCCGTGCGGCGGCAGCATCGCCTTTGCCCAGGTCGATTTTTCCTACCCCGGCGGTCATCGGGTGTTCCGCGATTTCAACCTTTCCATCCGGCCGGGCGAGCGAGTCGGGCTGGTCGGGCCGTCGGGCGCCGGCAAATCAACCCTGATCGCTCTGGTGCAGCGGCTCGCCGATGTCGATGCGGGCCGGCTGTTGATCGACGGCGAGGACATCCGCGAGATGACCCAGGACAGCCTGCGCGCGGCGATCGCCGTTGTGCCGCAGGAGATCACGCTGTTTCATCGCTCGGTCCTGGACAACATCCGCTATGCCAGACCCGAAGCGGGCGGGGAAGAAATCGTCGCGGCCGCCCGCGCGGCGCGCTGCGACGGCTTTATCCGCGCCCTGCCGCAAGGCTATGCGAGCCTTGTCGGCGAGCGCGGCGCCCGGCTGTCGGGCGGTCAGCGCCAGCGCATCGGCATCGCCCGCGCGCTCTTGAAAGACGCGCCGATCGTCATCTTTGACGAGGCGACCTCGGCGCTCGACAGCCAGTCCGAGAACGAGATCCGGCGCGCCCTCGAAGCCCTGACGGAGGGGCGCACGGTGCTGGCGATCGCCCACCGCATGGCGACGGTGGCGGATTTCGACCGCATCCTCGTGCTCGATCGCGGCCGCATCGTCGAGGACGGCACCCCCGCCGAGTTGCGCCGGCGCGGCGGTCTCTATGCCGAGATGTGCCGCCTGCAGGAGCGCGCCGGGCTGCAACTCGCCGAGTGAGAAGGCCGACCGCGAGGCGGCCGGCCTCAACGATCAACGGGACGTGATGGAGCGGCCGCTCGCAGATGATCCCTGGTGTTCGGCGCCGGAGCTCCCGGCATTGGCATTGCCGGTGTTGGAGGTTCGCGTGTGCGGCTTCAAGCTGAAACTGCCGGACGTGCCGGCGTTGGAGGACCGCGTATGCACCGCCAGGCTCGAACCGCTGCCGCTCGTCGTATGATTGAGCGCGGCCATGGTCTGCTGATCGAGGGCGCCGGTCTGTCGCAGGTTGTGCTTTTTCTGGAACTTCGCGAGTGCCGTCCTGGTCGCGGAGTTCATCCGGCCGTTGATCGCGCCATTATAGAGCCCGGCCGTCTTCAGCTTGCGCTGGGCATTCATAAGCTGGGTTTTTGAGTGGGTCGTCGGGGCCTGGGCGGTCTGCCGGCTGTGCATCGTCGCGCTGGAAGAGGGTGGTGTCGCGTTGGCCGCCTGCGCCGGACCGATGCCGATGCCGGCGACGCCGAGGGCGAGTGCCGAAACGGCCGCAAGGATCAGATTTTTCATCGATGACCTCTTTGTCGAATTGGCGGCGCCGCGTGGCGCGGCGCTCATGGCCAAATCGCGCAGGTCTCGCTTGCAGTTCCTTGCGATCCTCTGGGGTGCCGCACCGCCGGTCTATTCGCCGTAGTAGTGCGTCTCCAGCAGAAGACATCCGCCGTTCGACTTGAACGGCCCATGCGCCGCCCCGGGCGGGCGGCAAGCATAGGTGCCGGGCGGAAAGTTCTCCCCGCCCCTGCCCGCGGCGTCGTTGCCGACGGTCAGATCGCCCTCGACCAGAAACACCTCCTCCCAGTAATCGTGGACAAAGGGCGCCGTGGTGAAGACGCCGGGGGCAAAGCGCAGGAGGCGCGTGCGGTTGCCGGCATGGCGCTCCTCGTCGAGCGCGCCGGCGAGGATCTTCTGCTCGATCCCGGCGGGATAGCCGGCGGGCACTGTCCAGCCCGAACTCATGTCGATGCGGTGGAATTCGAGATGCGGCTTGTTGACGGGCATGGTGGGTCCTCCGCGCAAAGGCTCTGTCCTCGGAGCTCGCGCATGCTACCGGATCGCGGCGAAAGAGCGTAGGCTCTCGCGGGCTTTATCAGAGAGCGGGGGAAGCCATGCGCGGGGTTGTGTTCACCGGCGAGCGCGGGCTCGAACTGATGGAATTTCCCGATCCGACACCGGGTCCCGGCGAGGTCGTCGTCGCGATGAAAGCCTCGGGGATGTGCGGCAGCGATCTGCACCAGTACCGCCGGCCAAAGAGCGGCGGCGCCAGCGGCGGGCTACCGGTCAACCCCGACCCGGTCATCGCCGGACACGAGCCGTGCGGCGTCGTCGCCGCGATCGGCCCCGGCGTCGATCCGCAACAGGCTGCGATCGGTCGGCGCGTCATGGTTCATCACTACAAGGGCTGCACCCAGTGCGGTCATTGCCGCTCGGGCTGGTCGCAACTGTGTCAGGAGGTGCCGGTCCTCGTCTACGGCAACAACGCGCATGGCGGGCACGCCCTTTATCTGAAGGTGCCGGCTTTTACGCTGGTGCCGCTGCCCGACGAACTGTCCTTTACCGCCGGAGCGGCGATCTCATGCGGCACCGGCACCGCCTACGGCGCATTGAGGCGGCTCAACCTGTCGGGCAATGACGTGATCGCGATCTTTGGCCAGGGACCGGTCGGGCTGTCGGCGACCCAGCTTGCGAGCGCGATGGGAGCGCGCGTCATCGCCCTCGATCCGAGCCCCGAGCGCCTGGCGCGGGCCCAGGAGTTTGGCGCCTGGCAGACCGTCAACCCGCGCTCCAACGATCCGGTTGGCGCGATCAGGGATCTGACCCATGGCGGCGCCGACTGCACCCTCGACACCTCAAGCCAGCCCGAGGGGCGCAGCGCCACCGTGCGCAGCGCCAGGGTGTGGGGAACAGCGTGCTTTGTCGGCGAGCGCAATCAGGTGACGATCGATGTCAGCCCGGACATGCTGAGAAAGCAGTTGACGATCATCGGCTCGTGGACCTTTTCCTGGCAGGGTCAGGGCGAGTGCGCGCGCTTTATCGTCGAGCGCGGGATCGATGTCGATCGCCTGTTCACCCATCAGTGGAAGCTCGAACAGGCGGAGGAAGCCTATCGCCTGTTTGACACCCAGACCACCGGCAAGGGTGTCTTTTTGATGTGAACCTGTTGGAGGAACAGATGACCGCGACCACCCCACATTTGCCGGACGGCGACAGGCTCGGTCTCCTCGCCTCGCGCTATGTCGAGGTCGAGAGCCTGCCGTGGAAGCCGACACCGTGCCCGGGCATCGCCATGAAGGTGCTGCTCGAAGACCCGGAAACGGGACTTATGACCGCGCTGTTCCGCTGGCAGCCGGGCAGCGAACTCACCCTGCACGAGCATACCGCGGTCGAGCAGACCTTTGTTCTCGAAGGCAGCCTTGTCGATGACGAGGGCGAGGTCAGGGCCGGCAACTACGTCTGGCGGCCAAAGGGCAACCGTCATGTCGCAAAATCGCCAAACGGCGCCCTCGTGCTGTCGGTCTTTCTCAAGCCGAACATCTTTCTGTCCGGCCCGAGCGAGGGGCGGCAGTTACGCTGATTCTTTTTCCTCTTTTCGTCACGTCCGGACTTGATCCGGGCATCCACGCCTTTACCGCAGCCCGTGGATGGCCGGGTCAACCACCGGGTCAAGCCCGGTGGCTAAAGGCCCACCGGTGGCTAAAGGCCCACCGGCCATGACGAGAAAATGAAATGAGAAGCGTGAGGGATTGGGAGGAATGATGCCGAGATCAAAAATCTTTTCGAGCTTTGCCGAGGCGGTGGCCGATATCCCGGACGGCGCGACGATCGGCTTTGGCGGGTTTGCGGTGGTCGGCATGCCGGTCAATCTCTATGAGGCATTGGCTCATCAAGGGGCCAAGAACCTGACCTGCGTCTCCAACTCGACGCGCGGCGGCGCGACCCTGCCGGGCGATGCGCCGGACATGGGCGCCCTGATCAGGAACGGCCAGGTCAAAAAGGTGATCTGCGCCTTTACCGCGCCAACGCGGGCCTCGCAGCGCCTCATCCTCACCGAATATGTCGAAAAGGGGCTGATCGAGGCCGAACTCGTCCCGCAGGGCACGCTGGCGGAACGGATGCGCGCCGCCGGCGCCGGCATCCCGGCCTTCTACACCCCGGCCGCGGTCGGCACCGAACTGGCCATCGGGCGCGAGACGCGCATTTTCAACGGGCGCGAATACCTGCTGGAGCACGCGCTCCCGCTCGATTACGCCTTTATCCGTGCCTCTCAGGCCGACGCCTTTGGCAATCTGCGCTACCGCCGCTCGCAGCGCAATTTCAATCCGGTGATGGCGATGGCGGCGCGCGTCACGATTGTCGAAGTCGAGGAGGATATCATGCCGATCGGCGCGATCGATCCCGACGATGTGCATACGCCCGGCGTCTTTGTCCACCGCATCGTCAAGATCCCGCCGGCGCCGCAAGGCTGGTGGCCGCAACGCCCGGCCGAGATCGCCGCAGGAGCCGCGCGATGAGCGACAAGGCAAAAGGTCTGACCCGCCAGCAGATGTGCGACCGGCTGGCAATGGAGTTCGCGGACGGCTGGATTGTCAATCTCGGCATCGGCATTCCGACCCTGTGCTCGAATTTCGATTTTGGCGACAAACTGATCGTCTTCCATTCCGAGAACGGGGTGATCGGCTATGGGCCGCTCGCCGCGCCCGGCCATGAGGACCTGAACCTTGTCAACGCCGGCGGCCAGCACGTCACGCTGCGCCCCCACGCCGCGATCGTCCACCATGCCGATTCCTTTGCGATGATCCGCGGCGGGCGCATCGACGTGACCGTCCTCGGCGCCTATGAGGTCGCCGAGAACGGCGATTTTGCCAACTGGAAGATGGCCGGTCAGCCGGGCGGCGGCATCGGCGGGGCGATGGACTTGGCGGCCTGCGCCAAGCACGTCTTTGTCGCGATGGAGCACACGACGCGACAGGGCCAGCCGCGCCTGGTCGAGCGCTGCGCGATCCCGGTGACGGCGAAAGGCGTCGTCAATCTCGTCGTCACCAATCTCGGCCTCTTTGAGATCACGCGCGCGGGCATGGCCCTGAAGGAGATCGCGCCCGGCGTCACGGTGGAGGAGATCACCGTGGCCACCGGCTGCCGCTTGATCGTGCCGCGCGAGGTGCCGCCGGTGCGGATGCGGTGACGATATCCAGAGGGATATGGAGATGGCCGGGGCGGGTTTGACATTCGGGCGCGGCCGATTATAGTCGCCGCCTTCCGCGGGCGCCGCCGCCGCGCCGACACGCGAGACCGGAGCTTTATGAGCAAGCGTCAGGAACCGAAATACAAGATCAACCGCCGCCTCGGGGTCAATCTGTGGGGCCGGCCAAAGAGCCCCTTGAACCGCCGCGACTATGGCCCGGGCCAGCACGGCCAGCGGCGCAAAAAGCCGTCGAATTTTGGCACCCAGCTCGCGGCCAAGCAGAAGTTGAAGGGCTACTACGCCAATATCGGCGAGCGCCAGTTCCG
Organism: Allostellaceae bacterium; assembly: GCA_050730055.1. Taxonomy (GTDB): domain Bacteria; phylum Pseudomonadota; class Alphaproteobacteria; order ATCC43930; family CGMCC-115725; genus AP-15. The sequence goes on along the minus strand of JBOHMF010000104.1, from coordinate 1,405 downwards.
CCGCCTCTATGAAGAGGCGATGCGCCGGCGCGGCGACACCGGCGACAACCTGATCGAGCTGTTGGAGCGCCGGCTCGATGCCGTCATCTATCGCATGAAACTGGCGCCGACCCCGTTTGCCGCCCGCCAGATTGTCAATCACGGTCATGTCCTGGTCAACGGGCGGCGCGTCACCATCCCGTCCTATTCGGTCGGCGACGGCGATACCATCGAATTGAAGGACAAGGCCAAACAGATGGCGCTGGTGCTCGAAGCGGCGCAATCGGGCGAGCGCGACGTGCCGGACTATCTGGAAATCGACCACGACCGCATGCGCGGGCGCTTTGTGCGCGCGCCAAAACCGGCCGATGTGCCCTACCCGGTGACGATGGAGCCAAACCTCGTCATCGAATTCTATTCGCGCTGATCTCATTTTAATTCCGGCAACCCGCCGGCCCGGAAAAGCCGCCCCCGCGGGCGGCTTTTTTGTTGCGCCTCCTGCGCCGCCCGGCGGCGCGGATGGACCTTTGACCCACGGGTGGGACGGACACTGGCGATGCTGGCGCTTTCTCTGATCATCGTGCTGCTGCTGATCCTCTTGAACGGCTTTTTTGCAATGGCCGAACTGGCGCTCGTCTCGGCCCGCAAGGCGCGCTTGCAGGCACTCGCCGAGAACGGGCGCGGCGGGGCGCAGGCGGCGCTCGACCTGAAAGCCGACCCTTCGCGGCTCCTCTCAACCGTGCAGATCGGCATTACCCTGATCGCGGTTCTCTCCGGCACCTTTGGCCAGGCGACCCTCGGCGACCGCCTGCAGGAGGCGATCGCCGGGTCCTCCGCCGCCCTCGCCCGCTACGCCCATCCGGTCAGCATGGCGGTCGTGGTCATCGGCATCTCCTATTTCTCGCTGATCCTCGGCGAACTGGTGCCAAAGCGGATCGCGCTCGCCCACCCCGAGCGCATCGCCGCCGCCCTCGCCCGCCTCATGCGCGCGCTGGCGCGGGCCGGCGCGCCGATCGAGTGGCTGCTTTCGGCCTCAAGCGATCTGGTCCTGCGCCTGCTGCCGCTGCGCACCGAGGGGCCGGCGCCAGTCACCGACGAGGAGATCGGCTACATGGTGCGCGAAGGCGCCGCCGCCGGCTATTTCCAGCAGGCCGAAACCGCGATTGTGCAGATGGCGCTGCGGCTTGACGATCGTCACGTCAGCACGGTGATGACCCCGCGCACGCAGATCGAATGGCTCGATCTGTCCGATCCCGAGGCGGAGAACCGGCGCAAGATCCGGGACAGCGCCTATTCGCGCTTTCCGGTTGTCGAAGGCGGCTCGCAACAGGTCATCGGCATTGTCCAGGTCAAGGATCTGCTGGGCACGATGCTCGACGGCCGCACGATCGAGTTGCGCGCGGCGACCCGGCCGCCGCTCTATCTG
>JBOHMF010000103.1:0-11647 GCA_050730055.1 Allostellaceae bacterium | reverse complement strand
GGCGTCGGCTGGGAGCGGCTTCATGCGCGCAACCCGCGGCTCGTCTATGCCTCCGGCACCGGGTTTGGCCTCACCGGCCCCGATCGCGACAACCTGGCGATGGATTTCACAATCCAGGCGGCGTCCGGGATCATGAGCGTCACCGGCTTTCCCGACGGGCCGCCGGTCAAGGCCGGCCCGACCGTCGTCGATTTCATGGGTGGGATTCACCTTTATGCCGGGATTGTCACCGCGCTTTACGAGCGTCAGCGCAGCGGCGCGGGCCGCCTTGTCGAGGTGGCGATGCAGGAAGCGGTCTATCCGACCTTGGCCGGCAGCTTTGACTACTACCATCGCACCGGCCAGGTGCCGCCGCGCGCCGGCAACCGGCAGGCCGGTCTCAACAGCGCCCCCTACAATGTCTTTCCGGCCCGCGACGGGCATGTCGCGATCCACGTCGTGACCGAGGCGCATTGGCGCAACCTCTTGCAGGCGATGGGCCAGGAAGAAATGGCCGCCGATCCGCGCTTTTCCGACAACGCCGCGCGCGTCGCCCATATCGAGGAAACCGAGGCGCTCGTCGCCGAGTGGACACAGGCGCTTCCCCGGATGGAGGTGGCCGCCCGCTGCAAGGCGCACCGCATCCCGTGCGCGCCGGTGCGCAGCGCGGTCGAGGTGATGAACGACCCGCACATGCACGCGCGTGGGATGCTGGAGCGCATCGACCACCCGGAGCTGGGGCCGATCGTCGTGCCGACAACGCCCCTGCGCCTGCATGGGATCGACCCGGTCCCGACCGAGCCGGCGCCCAGGATCGGTCAGCACAACGAGGAGATCTACGGCGGCTGGCTCGGCCTCTCCGCCGCCGAGATCGCCGAATTGAAGGCGGGCGGGGTCATCTGAGCCGGACGGCTCATGGCCGTTTGAGTTTCTCACGGGAGAACAGCGATGCCGATTGTCGATTCACAGATCCATCTCTGGGAAAACGCCAGGATGTCGCCGCAGCACCGGCAGATCCCGACCTATTCGATCGATGACGCCTTAAAGGAAATGGCTGAGGCCGGGGTCGATGCGGCAGTGATCCATCCGCCCAGCACGCTGGGCGAGGCGGTCAACACGCTGGCGGTCGAGGCGGTGCGCCGGCATCCCGACAAGTTCTGCATCCTCGGGCATTTCGACCTTCAGAGTCCGGAGCGCGAAACCATCGTCCGCAACTGGCGGCAACGGCCGGGGATGCTCGGCTTCCGGTTCACCTTCAACCAGCCGCACCAGCAGGGCTGGTGGACGGACGGCTCGCTCGACTGGTTCTGGGCGGCGTGCGAGCGCGAAGGATTGCCGGTCGGCCTGTTGGCCGGCGGGCACATGGCCGCGCTGGAGGCGATCGCCCGGCGCCACCCCGGTCTCAAACTGCACATCGATCATTGCGGCCGCGGCGGCGGAGGCAGCGCCGGAAAGGATGACGCCGCCTTTGCCAATCTCGGCGAGATGCTGGCTCTCGCCAAGTATCCCAATGTCGCGGTCAAGCTCTCGGGAGCGCCGAGCTATTCGAGCGAACCCTATCCCTACCGCAACATCCACCCGTACCTGCGCCAGATCACCGAAGCGTTCGGGGCGGCGCGCTGCTTCTGGGGCACCGACATCACCCGGATGCCGTGCTCCTACCGGCAGTGCGTGACGATGTTCACCGAGGAACTGCCCTGGCTTACCGGGCGCGACAAGGATCTCGTCATGGGTCAGGCAATCTGCGACTGGCTCGGCTGGAAGCGCCCGGTCTGAGCCGGCCGAGCGCTTCTGGCTTTTGGCTCAGGCCGCGTGGTGGCGGGAGGCCGGCGGCCGCCCCGCCGCCATCGCCGCCTGGACCGTGTCGGGACGGGTGAAGGCGAGGTATTCGCGCGCGAACTCGGGCGGCAGGACCTCGACCATAAAGGTGTTTTCGAGCCACACCTCGATCACGTGAAAGCGGCCGCGGTCGCAGCGGAAGCACTGCCAGCCTTCCCGGCGCGCGACGGCTTCGACGGTGTCGGCATCGGTGGCGACGCTGAGGGCAAAATGGGTCGGTCCGTAACCGCGCTCGGAGACCGCATCCCGGGAAAAGTTTCCGCCGCTGCTGCCGTTGGGCCGCAGTTCCAGCCCGGCCGGGTGGACTTCCACGCCCGAACCGTGATCGTCAAGCTGGAGCGCGAAAAAGCTTCCCGGATTGGGCGAGAACGGAACCGCGACACCGCCCATCAGTTCGGCCAGCACATCGGCGACATGCTTCGGATCGCGCGCGGCGATGGAGAGATGATGGATCATGACTTCCTCATCGATTTGCCAAAACGAGAAATAGCACGGGAAAACCGGGTGCGCGAGGGTGCGAGGCCGGCCGGGGTGCCGCGCGCATCGGCTCACATCGCCATGTATCCGCCATCGACATTGTAGGCGGCGCCCGAGACAAAGCTCGCCCGGTCCGAGCACAGCCACACCACCATCTCGGCGATCTCCGCAGGTTCGCCGATGCGCTTCAACGGGGTCTGGGCGAGGATCGCCGCGCCGCGCCGCTGCATGACCTCGACGGTCATCGGCGTCTTGATATAGCCGGGACAGACCGCATTCACGCGGATGCCGGCCTCGGCGTATTCGAGCGCCGCGGTCTTGGTCAACCCGATGACGCCATGCTTGGCCGCGACATAGGCCGAGGAGGTCGGCAATCCGACCAGCCCGGCGATCGAGGCGGTGTTGACGATGGCGCCGCCACTCTGCGCCTGCATCTGCACGAGTTCGTGGCGCATGCACAACCACACGCCCTTCAAATTGACCGCAATCATGCGGTCAAAGGCTTCTTCCGACCACTCCGCGGTCTTTTTGCCGGCGGCATCGACGTGCCAGCCGGCGATGCCGGCATTGTTGAAGGCGCAGTCGAGCCGGCCAAAGGCGGACAGCGTGTCCTCGATCATCGTCTTGACATCGCCGTCACGGGTCACGTCGCCCGTGAGGATGATCGCCTGCCCGCCGAGCGCATTGATCTCCGCCACGGTCGCCTTCGCGGTCGCGGCCGCGATATCGGCGACGGCGAGGCGGGCGCCCTCGCGGGCAAAGGCGAGCGCAGCGGCGCGGCCGATGCCGCCGCCTGCACCGGTGATCAGCGCCGATTTGCCGTCGAGCAACCCCGCCATCGCTGCCTCCCTGGCGATTGATGCCAAGCAAGTTTACGGGGTTCGGCCAATAAATGGCAGTGTTGACTCATGAGGGTGGTAGGCTTTGGGAGGAGGCACATGGCGGGCACCGCGACGTAGGCGAGGAACAGCATCCAGCCTCAGATGCGCCCGAGCCCCTCGCCATGGCTCGCGTGGGACATGTGCACAAGCGCGCCGCTGCGCGGAAACATCGGCGCGAACTCGGCAAAGCAGAACGCTATCAGCAGGATGATGATGACGCCGCCGGCGACCCAGCTCCGGATCGCGAGCGGACCCGCGATCTTCGCCGCGTGGAAGGCGCCGAACAGCCAGCCCGAGCCGATGATGCTGGTGGTGCTGGCGAACAAGAGGCCGATGATGCGCGCATCGCGCCGCAGCGTGGTGGGAGTGTCCGGTCCCTTGGTATCGGCCATGATGGCCTTCCCAGCGTGCCGAGCTTGCAGAGGCAAGCCCGCCTGCGAAGGCGCCCGCTTCACCTATGAAATGAATACGACCTGAACACTCCGTAGCGGTACGAAATCCGGATCGAGGATTGAGGGAGGTGTAAGGAAGTATTGAGCGCATATCCCCATGCCAGGCGATGGCGCCCCGAGAGCTGCTCTCACATCGGAGGGCGGGACCGGGCTACCTCACAGATTCTCATGCTTCCCTGATTGGCGCCAGGACTGGGGGCAGCGATCGACCGCGCCTGATCGAAAGGCACATCGATGTTTCCCGTCCGGGAGAAACGCCTGCATGGCATTTCATGGGGCACGATTGAGCAGCTTCCCGGCGACATTCGGTTGCGGCATCCTGCTGCGCAAGCGAGGCGGGTTTGACCGCCTGTCCGGGGAATCCCGGTTGTCCCGCAACGCAGGGAAGCGCGATGGGCGTCAAGATCAAGGATATCGAGGTGTTCCAGGTGGCCTGGGCGCCGGATGAGATGCCGGCAACGCACAGCGCCTGGGGTGCATCCATGCCGAGGATGGTCTGTCCGGCATCGGCGAGGCCTCGCCGATGCAGGGCGGCCTCGCTTCGCTCGGCAGCATCGCCCGCACGGCCGCGTTCCGGCTCGGGTGGCGAGCCTCGGATTCGTGACGGTCGCGCGCGTGCGCCGGCAGCGGCTGGCCGGCGGGTGCCTGCGTCGCGGGGCCTGCGCGTTCCCTGAAAGGGAGCAGTTCGGGCGGGCGGCTGGGGGATCGGGCGGCGGAAAAATGGCCTCTGGCCGGGCGCGCTCCCCGGGTCCATATTCGGCCGATGCGGAGCATCCTGTTTTTTCTCCTGATCTGCGCGCTGATCGGCGTCCTGGTCGTGCTCGGCCTCGGCTTTACCTCGCTGGCGAGAGGCGGCGACCCGCGCCGCTCCAACAAGCTGATGCAGTCGCGCGTCCTGATGCAGGCGATCGCCATCTTTCTGCTGGCGATGCTGATGCTGTTTGGAAGACGCTGACAGCGGGGCTGCCGGGCATGGTACGATTGACACGCATCTATACGCGCGGGGGCGACAAGGGCGAGACTTCGCTCGGCGACGGCGCGCGCGTCAAAAAGCACGCGTCGCGGGTCGCCGCCTACGGCACGGTCGAGGAGGCGAACGCCGCGATCGGCCTCGCCCGGCTCCATGCCGATGCGGCGACGGAGGAGATGCTTTCCCGCATCCAGAACGATCTCTTTGATCTCGGCGCCGATCTGTGTACGCCCGAGGACAGCCCGCGTGCGGCGCGCAAGGGCGCGCTGCGCATCCTCCCCGCCCAGGTCGAGCGGCTGGAGCGCGAGATCGATCAAATGAACGCTGATCTCCTGCCGCTCGACTCGTTTGTCCTGCCGGGCGGGACGCCGGCGGCCGCCCATCTTCACCTCGCCCGCACGATCACGAGGCGGGCCGAGCGCCTCGTCAGCGAGCTGGCCGCCGCCGAACCGGTCAACCCCGAGGCGCTCAAATATCTCAACCGACTGTCCGACCACCTCTTTGTGCTCGGCCGCCGATTGAACGACAACGGCGCGCGCGACATCTTGTGGCGCCCCGGCGCCAACCGCTAGAGGGCGGCGTTAGCGGGGCGAGGGTCTTGCCTTCGCCTTGGGCGCGTGCACAATTCGCCCGCCGCAGAGGAGCGAGGACGAAATGAAGGCGCTGGTCGCGGTCAAACGGGTCATCGACTACAACGTCAAGATCCGCGTCAAGGCGGACCATACCGGGGTTGAGACCCAGAACGTCAAGATGTCGATGAACCCCTTTGACGAGATCGGCGTCGAGGAGGCGCTGCGCTGGCGCGAGGCCGGCATCGTAGAGGAGGTCATCGCGGTCTCGCTCGGCCCCGCCCAGTGCCAGGAGACAATCCGCACCGCCCTCGCGATGGGCGCCGATCGCGGCATCCTGGTCGAGACCAATGCCGAACTCCAGCCGCTCGCCATCGCCAAGCTCTTGAAGGCTGTCATCACGCAAGAGAAACCGGAGCTGGTGATCCTCGGCAAGCAGGCGATCGACGATGACAGCAACCAGACCGGGCAGATGCTGGCGGCACTCCTGGGCTGGCCGCAGGCGACCTTTGCCTCAAAGGTCGCGGTCGCCGACGGCCATGCCGAGGTGACGCGCGAGGTCGATGGCGGGCTGGAGACCGTGCGGATCACGTTGCCGGCGATCATCACCACTGATCTGCGGCTCAACGAGCCGCGCTACGCTTCGCTCCCCAACATCATGCGGGCGAAGAAAAAGCCGATCGCGACGATGACCCCGGAAGCGCTCGGGGTCGATGCGGCGCCGCGCCTCGTGACGCTCAAGGTCGAGGAGCCGCAAAAGCGCGAGGCCGGGGTCAAGGTCGGTTCGGTCGCCGAACTGGTCGATAAGCTCAAGAATGAGGCGCGGGTGATCTGATGGCTGTTCTCGTCGTCGCCGAACACGACAACCACGCGGTCAAGCCCGCGACCCTCAACGCCGTCGCCGCCGCTCTGGAACTCAAGGACCCGGCGCTCGACCTCCTTATCGCCGGCCGGGACTGCGCCGCCGCGGCCGCGGCGGCGGCCAGGATCGCCGGCGCGCGCAAGGTGCTGGTCGCCGACGGCGACGCCTACGCCCACGGTCTCGCCGAGAACGTGGCGCCGCTGATCGCCGGTCTCGCCATAAATTACAGCCACGTTCTGGCGCCGGCCACAACCTTTGGCAAGAACGTGATGCCGCGCGCCGCGGCGCTGCTCGATGTGATGCAGATTTCCGACATCAGCGCGGTTCTGTCGCCCGACACCTTTGTCCGCCCGATCTATGCCGGCAACGCGCTCGCGACGGTGCAGTCAAAGGACAAAATAAAAATCATTACCGTGCGCGGCACCGCCTTTCCGCCGGCCGCGGCGGAGGGCGGCGCGGCGGCGATCGAGAACGTGGCGGGACCCGGCTCGGCCGGCCTGTCGGAATTTCTGCGCGCCGAACTGTCAAAATCGGAGCGGCCCGAACTGACCAGCGCGCGCGTCATCATCTCCGGCGGGCGCGGGATGCAGTCGGGTGACAATTTTGTCCTGCTGGAGCGGGTCGCCGACAAGCTCGGCGCCGCGGTCGGGGCCTCGCGCGCCGCGGTCGATGCCGGTTTTGTCTCCAACGACTACCAGGTCGGGCAGACCGGCAAGATCGTCGCGCCCGAACTTTACATCGCGGTCGGCATCTCGGGAGCCATCCAGCACCTTGCCGGGATGAAGGATTCCAAGGTCATCGTCGCCATCAACAAGGACGAGGAGGCGCCCATTTTCCAGGTCGCCGATTACGGGCTTGTTGGCGATCTGTTCAAGGTCCTGCCGGAACTCGCCGACGAGCTCGAGCGCCGGCAGTGACGGCGAGTCTCGACCAGATCCGCCGGATCGGCGTCGTCGGCGCCGGTCAGATGGGCGGCGGGATCGCCCATGTCTGCGCGCTCGCCGGCTTTGCGGTGGCACTGACCGACAGCGATGCGGCAGCGCTCCAGCGCGGGATCGAGACGATCGCGCGCAATCTCTCGCGCCAGGTCGCCCGCGGCCGCATTCGCGAAGAGGACAAGGAGGCGACCCTCGCCCGCATCCGCACCGTCCCGGACTACACCGGCTTGGCCGACTGCGATCTGGTTATTGAGGCGGTGACCGAAAAGGAGGAAGTGAAGCGCGCGGTCTACAAGCAACTGACGCCGATGCTGAAGCCGGAAGCGCTGATCGCCACCAACACCTCCTCGATCTCGATCACCCGGCTCGCCGCCGCGACCGACCGGCCGGGCCGGTTCATCGGTATGCACTTTATGAACCCGGTGCCGGTGATGACGCTGGTCGAGCTGATTCGCGGCATTGCCACCGACGACGAGACCTTTGCCCTGACCCGCGAACTGGTGCAGAGGCTCGACAAGACGCCGGTTGCCGCCGAGGACTTTCCGGCCTTTATCGTCAACCGCATCCTGTCGCCGATGATCAACGAGGCGGTCTACACGCTCTACGAGGGGGTGGGGTCGGTCGAGGCGATCGACACGGCGATGAAGCTCGGCGCCAACCACCCGATGGGCCCCTTGGAACTGGCCGATTTCATCGGTCTCGATACCTGCCTGTCGGTGATGCAGGTGCTCTACGAGGGGCTGGCCGACAGCAAGTACCGGCCTTGTCCGCTGCTCGTCAAATACGTCGAGGCCGGGTGGCTCGGGCGCAAGACCGGACGCGGTTTTTACGACTATCGCGGCGAGCAGCCGGTACCGACCCGCTGAGGGTGCCGGCTGCCCGGAGCTTGTGCCGCCGGTGCCAATCCGTTATCAAACTGCGATCGTCGCGAGTACAATCAAAGGCGGAGTGGCGATGCGCAGGACGGTCGATAGGTGACGGCGAGCCCTGACAATTGCCCGGCCCTGGTGCTGAACGCGGATTTCCGGCCGCTCAGCTATTTCCCGCTGTCGCTGTGGTCGTGGCAGGACGCGATCAAGGCGGTGTTTCTCGACCGCGTCAACATCATCGACACCTATGATGTCTTTGTGCACAGCCCGTCCTATCAGATGCAGCTGCCGAGCGTCGTATCGCTGAAGGAATACGTGCGCGCGGCGCGCAACCCGGCCTTCACCCGCTTCAACGTGTTTCTGCGCGACCGTTTCACCTGCCAGTATTGCGGCGATCCCTACCCTTCGCACGAATTGACCTTTGATCATCTGGTGCCGCGCTCGCGCGGCGGGCGCACGGTGTGGACCAACGTCGTCACCGCCTGCGCCACCTGCAACCTCTTGAAAGGCAGCCGCCTGCCGCAGGAGAGCGGGATGTACCCGCGCCGCCGCCCGATCCAGCCGACCACCTACATGCTGCAGGAGAACGGCCGCGCCTTCCCGCCCAACTATCTGCACGAAAGCTGGCGCGATTATCTCTACTGGGATACCGAACTCGACCCGTATTGAGCCGTCCTCATCGCCCCGGCGACGCGCACGCGCACCCTGAGCGCATTCCCCGGCAGGTAGGCGAGCGGCATGTCCTCGATATCGACGGTTTCGAGACTTGCCGGGTCGGCCCCGGCGGCGGCGGCGCGCATTCGCGCCTCGGCCGCGGCGGCGGCAATCGCTTCCTCGCGCGTGAGGCCGCGATAGATCCGGTCGGCCTCGCCGCTCACCTGCGCGATCGCCGCGCCGACCGCGTTGGCAAAAGCGCCGTGCGGCACGCGGATCACCCGCGAGACGCCGGCCATCCGTTCCGGCACGAGAAAGGCGCCGCCACCGACCGCGACGAGCGGCAGGTCTGCGGCCTCGGTCTTGATCCGATCGACCGCGTCCTCGATCTTCGCGCGCGCCAGATCGAGCACCGCGCCGGCAAGTTCGCGCGGCAGATCGGCGACGAGGGCGGGATCGCCGATCCGGGCGCGGCCGGCGGCGACCGCGGCATCGGTCGCGGTCAAGACCCGCCCGCCAAAGACCAAGGCTTCCTGGGTCAGGCGATAGCCAACGCTCCGGGGGCCAAGAGCGAGCGGCTCGCGCGCGACAAGGCTGCCGCCGCCGAGACCAAGCGAGATCAGATCGGGCATGCGAAAGAGCGTGCGCACGCCGCCGACTTCGACGACCGAGTTGGCCTCGCGCGGAAAGCCGCGGCGCAACTGCCCGAGATCGGTCGAGGTGCCGCCGACATCGACCACCAGCGCATCCGAAAGACCCGACAGAAACGCTGCGCCGCGCATCGAGTTGGTGGCGCCCGAGGCAAAGCTCGCGACCGGCAGCGCGACCGCGGCCGCGGCCTGCATGACGGTGCCGTCATTCTGCGTCAGATAGAGCGGCGCCGTGATCCCGCTCGCCGCGATCGCCGCGGTAAAACCCGTGATCGTAATGCGCGCGAGATCGACGAGAGCGGCGTTGAGGAGCGCCGCATTCTCGCGCTCCAAAAGGCCGATGCGGCCGAGATCGCGCGAGAGGGTGATATGAGCCTGCGGGCACTCCTCGACGAGGATCGCGCGCGCCCGCTCCTCGCAAGCGGGATCGAGCGGCGAGAAGGCGGCAGAGACCGCGACCGCGGAGAGGCCGCTGTCGCGGATCTGGCGCGCGGCGTAGCGCATCCCCGCCTCGTCAAACGGGACAAACGGCCGCCCGTCGTAATCGTGTCCGCCGGCAAGCATAAAGACCTCGCCGCGGACGTGGCGGGCGAGATCCTGCGGCCAGTCGCAAAACGGCGGCAGCGAGGCGCTCGCCGGCAGACCGATGCGCACCGCGGCGACGCGCGCGAGACCGCGCCGCTCGATCACCGCATTGACAAAATGCGTCGTGCCGATGACCACGCCGTCGATTCCGCCGCGCGCGACTTCGCGGTGGCGGGCGAGTTCGCCGAGCGCGGCGACAATGCCGCCGGTCACGTCGGCCGTCGTCGTCGTCTTGACCGCGTGCACGACGCGGTCCCCCTCCAGCAGCACCGCATCGGTATTGGTGCCGCCGACATCGATGCCGATCCGCCGCATCAGCAAACCCCCTGGTTCGGTTTTGCCGGAGCCGGACCGCGGATCATCCCTTGTCCGCCGACGGCCCGACTGCCGCTTCCAGCACCTGGCGAATAAAGCGCTGATAAGGCATCCCGGCCTTGCGCGCCGACGCTTTCACCGCATCGAGCAGCGGTTTTGGCAGACGCATGTTCACCCGTTCGCTTTTGGGCTGAAATTCGAAGAGCACCGTCCGCAACTCCGACAGGTCGAATTCGATCAGATCGGCATGGGCGACAAATTCCTCGGCTTCCTCATCGCTCAGCAGTTCTGGCAGCTTCTTTTTCATAATACGCGCTCTCCTTCCGGCGCATATAGCGCGCGCTGATCGGCCGGATCAGGGTTTCTCCATCGCGCATCCGCAAGGTGAAGACGATCAGCACGTCGCGCCCGTCCGCTCGATCGCCTTGAACCGCTCCTCGCGCTCGGAATGCGCCGGGTCCGGGAATACCGCGATCGGGTTGCGGAACAGGCTCTCGATGGCGGTGATCGAGACGCCATGCTTCTGGCATTTGTCCCGGTTTCCGACATCCCAATCAAACCCGACGACCGCCAGAGGCATGTGGTTAGTATGTGCGTTTGTACATCCGAACGTCAACCGGGTTTTGTAGGAAGCGCGGGGATGCTCCCGGTCACGTCGGCCGTCGCCGAGGTCTTGACCGCGTGCACGACGCGGTCCCCCTCCAGCAGCACCGCATCGGTATTGGTGCCGCCGACATCGATGCCGATCCGCCGTGAGGCTGACATGCGCCCTCCCCGAGGTGATGAGATAGGGGCTTGATAGCACAGAAGCCAGCGGCCTGGGGCCTTGTAACACATCGCTATTTCAGGTTGATAAAGTGCACAATTTACGCTTTTTTTGCAATCATAGCCAACAATGACAGCCGAACGGCTTATCCGGGGAGGCTCGCCGTGGAAGCATGGGCAGCCGTGATGATTTTGGTAATCGGAGCTGCCATCGGCGCTGCGATTGCTTGGCTCTTCTCCCGAGGCGCCGTGACCCGCCTTTATGCCGACCTGCAAGCGGCGCAGTCCGCCGAAAAGAAGCGTTTTGATGAACTCACCGAGGCACGCCAGGAGGGAGAATCCTGGCGCGGAAAGTTTCAAGCCGAGCAGTTGGAACGGGCGCACTTCGAGACCGAGGCCCAGCGGATTGCCGGGATCGAAACCGAGCTCCAGCAAATTCGTTCCCGTGTCGAGACTCTCGCCAGCGAGAAATCAGCCCTCCAGATCGATGCCGATCGAATTCCGGCTCTGGAAACGCGCCTTTGCACGCTCGGGGGCGAATTGTCCGATCTCAAAGCTGTGAATGCACGCCTCCAAACTCAGAGCGAGGAGCAGGCTCGCTCACACACTGAGAATATTTCTGCGCTCACAGAAATACGAGGGGAAATCGAAAAGGATCTGAAAAACATCACCGCAGACGCATTGCGCTCTAATCAGAGAGTTTTTCTGGGGCTTGCTAAGAGGCAGTTTTCAGAATTCGCGAGCGAGCTTGCCCGCAACCAGGAATATGCAAGCGCTCTGGAGCAAGGATTGGACGATGAAGCCGAGCCGGTCATAGCGCAGAGCCAGCCGCCGGTTTTCCA
>JBOHMF010000102.1:0-11652 GCA_050730055.1 Allostellaceae bacterium | reverse complement strand
ATCTGCTGTCTCTTATCAACGACATTCTCGATCTGTCAAAGATCGAGGCGGGCAAGATGGAGATCTATCGCGAGCAGGTCGATCTCGCCGAGGTGATCGCCGAGGTGCGCGCGATCGCCGAGCCGCTGGCCGCCGCCAACGCCAACCGGCTCGATGTCCGCGCCCCGCCGGCACTTGGCACGCTCCACACCGACCGCACCAAACTGAAGCAGAGCCTCCTCAACCTGTTGAGCAATGCCAGCAAGTTCACCCGCGACGGCCGCCTGTCGCTGACGGTCGAACCCGGGCCGAGCGAGATCTCCTTTGCCGTCGCCGACACCGGCATCGGTATGACCGAGGAGCAGCTCGGCCGCCTGTTTCAGGCGTTCAGCCAGGCTGACGCGGCGACGACGCGGCGTTATGGCGGCACCGGACTGGGCCTCGCCATCACCAGGCATTTCTGCGAGATGCTGGGCGGGCGGATCACGGTCAAAAGCACCCCCGGAGAGGGCTCGACCTTTACCATCGTGCTGCCCCTCGGCGACGCGCCGGCCGCAGAGGCCGAACCCGCCGCAGAGACTGCGGAGGCCGCGGCCATCCCCGACCCGATCGTCGCGATCCCGGCAGGAGACGCACCGCTCGTCATGGTCATCGACGACGATCCGCATGCCCGCGACCTCCTGGCCGCGGCGGCCCGGCGGGAAGGCTGCCGCGTCATCGAAGCGGCCGAGAGCGGCACCGCATTGGCCCTGGCGCGCACCCATCGTCCCGACCTTGTCACCCTCGACATTCTGATGCCGCGGGTCGATGGATGGGCCCTCTTGGCCGCGTTCAAATCGGATGCCGAACTCTGCGACATCCCGATCATCATCGTCACCGTGCTCGCCGAGCGCGGCATCGCGCTGTCGCTGGGCGCTGCCGGTTTTCTCACCAAGCCGGTCGATCGGGCGCGCCTCTCGGCGCTGATGCGGCAGAACCTGGCGGGCGGCGGCACCGTTCTCGTCATCGATGACGACCGCGAGAGCCGCGCGGTTGCTCGGCACCATCTCGACCGCCTCGGCGTTGCCACCGACGAGGCCGAGGACGGCGCCGCCGCGCTCGCTTGGCTGCGCCACAACCCGCTGCCGGCGGCGATCCTGCTGGACCTGATGATGCCCGGCATGGACGGGTTTGCCTTTGTCGAAGAGATCGGCCGGCATCCTGAATGGCGCGCGGTGCCGATTGTCGTTCTCACGGCAAAGGAATTGAGCCAGACCGAGCGCGAGATGTTGGCGGGACGGACGCGCGAGGTGCTGGCCAAGGGCGCCGGCGATCTTGACGCCGCGCTGCGGCGCCATCTGCCGCCCGGGCGTTCCCGCGCGAGTGATACTCGGGCGGGACATGAGGGGGCGCCTGGCGGCAAGGCGCCGGTCGCTGCCGGCTGAGGGGCGGAGGATGGCCAAAATCCTGCTCGTGGAAGACAATGAGATGAACCGGGACATGCTGTCGCGCCGGCTCATCCGCCGCGGCTACGCCGTCGCCATCGCGATCGATGGCGAGGCAGGCGTCGCCGCTGCCGTGCACGAAGAACCCGACCTGATCCTGATGGACATGAGCCTGCCGGGGATCGACGGCTGGGAGGCAACCCGGCAATTGAAGGCGCAGGAGGCGACCTGCGCCATCCCGATCATCGGCCTGTCGGCGCACGCGATGGCGGGCGACCGCGACAAGGCGATGGCCGCCGGGTGCGACGATTACGATACCAAACCGGTCGAGCTGCCGCGGCTCATTGGCAAGATCGAGGCCCTCCTCGGCCGCAGCGGGGCGCCTGTTTGAGCGCCGCCGAGCCATCCGCGCGATCTGCGGTCGTGCGGGGGCCGCAAGAGCGGCTGGCACAGGCGCTCGCCGCGTTTCTGCGCCAGGAACTCGGCGGCTCGGTCGCGGCAATCCTCGGCTTTCTCGACATTCTGATCGAGGACGCGGGCCAGGACGATCGCGAAGATTGGGTCGGCGATCTCGAACGCATGCGCGCGGCCGGTGCCGAACTCGCCGCCCTGATCGCCGGTCTTGTCGCCGCCGATCGACCGGAGAGTGCGGCCCTCGCGTCAGCGAATGAGGCGGGGCTGGAGGATCGGCTGCGCCACGACCTGCGCACCCCGCTGACCGCGATCAAGGGCTATGGCGAGCTGCTGCTCGAAGAGGCGCGCGAGGGGGCGGGCGCGGAACGGGTGCGCGATCTCGAAGCGGTGCTCGGACACGCCGAGCGGCTGCTCGGCGAGATCGACCGGATCGTCGATTTTGGCGGCGCGCCGGCGGCAGGTCCCGCACCGGCAGGGATCGAGATGGTCGAGACCGTGCTGCGCCAGATCCGCCCGCTCGCCGAGGCGGAGCCGGTTCCGGTCCGGCAGAGCCATATCCTCGTGGTTGACGACACCGCCGCCAACCGCGATCTCCTGTCGCGGCGCCTCAAGCGCGAGGGTCATCGCGTGACGGTGGTGGCGAGCGGCGCTGCGGCTTTGGCGGCGACGGCGCGCGGCGCTTTTGATCTCGTCCTGCTCGATCTGATGATGCCCGGGATGAGCGGGTTCGAGGTCCTGGCGCGGCTCAAGACATCGGAGGCGACGCGGCACATCCCGGTCATCATGATCTCGGCGCTTGACGAGTTGGACAGCATCGTGCGCTCGATAGAGGCCGGCGCCGAGGACTACCTGCCCAAACCTTTCAATCCGGTGCTGCTGCGTGCGCGGATCAACGCCGCGCTCGACAGAAAGCGGCTGCGCGACCGCGAGCAGGCCGCCGCCGCAGCCTTGCGCACCGAAAAGGAACATTCCGAGGCACTGCTCCGCAACATCCTGCCGCAGACGATCATCGCCCGCATGCGCAACGGCGAGCGGATCATCGCCGACCGCATCGCCGAGGCGACGATCCTGTTTTCCGATCTCGTCGGCTTTACCGAACTGGCCGCGCGCCTGCCGCCGGAGCGGACGGTCGAGCTTCTGGAATTGCTGTTCTCCCGCTTTGACACGCTCGCCGCCCGGCACGGTCTCGAAAAGATCAAGACGATCGGCGATGCCTACATGGTTGCCGGCGGCATCCCGAGGGCGCGCCCGGACCACGCCGCGGCGATGGCCGAGATGGCGCTCCAGATGCTCGACGCCGCCGCCGCGGCCGGCCGGAGCTTTGGCGAGACGCTGGAATTGCGCGTCGGCATCCATACCGGCGCGCTGGTCGCCGGCGTCATCGGCACCTACAAATTTGTCTATGATGTCTGGGGCGACACCGTGAATACCGCGAGCCGCATGGAGAACCTCGGTCTTCCCGGTCATATCCACATCTCGGCGGCAACCCGGGCGGCGCTCGGCGCGGGCTTTCGCACCGCTCCCCGCGGCACTCTCGAAGTCAAGGGCAAGGGTCTGATGGAAACCTTTTTTCTGCTCGGCAGATCATAGGGCGGAGAGGGAGAGGACCGCCGCCCCCGGCTGACCCGCCCAGCCGCTCCGGGACAACAAAGAACCATCAAGGGAGAACATGCCATGTCCTCTGCGCATACAGGCGGCCGCGCCGCCTCCACCGGGATCGGGCGCCGCGATGTGCTTGCAACCCTCGCCGCGCTCGGTGCCGGCGCGATGCTGCCCGGCGCGGCGGCATCCGCGCAGGAGCCGCCCCGCCACCGCATCGATGTGCACAGCCATTTCTTTTCGCCCGGCTGGAAACGGACCGAGAAGGCCCGCGCCGCCGCCGGCAAGGGCATCGCCCTTCCGGTCAATCAGACCTGGACCGTTGACAAGACGCTCGCCGACATGGAGAAGGGCGGCGTCACCCAGGCCATTCTTTCGCTCGCCTCGGTCCCCGACAACTGGTTTGGCGGCGATCCCAGGACCGCGGCGAGCCTTGCCCATGAATGCAACGAGTACGTCGTCGAACTGGCCGGGCAGCATCCGGGCAAGTTCGGATACTACTGCTCGTTGCCGATGATCGATGTCGAAGCCAGCCTCAAAGAGATCGAATACGGCTATGGCGTGATGAAATGCGACGGCATCGGCCTGTGTTCGAGCTATGGCGACAAGTGGCCGGGCGACGCAATGTTCAAGCCGATCTTTGACGAGTTGAACCGGCGCAAGGCGGTCGTTTATTTCCACCCGACAACGCCGAACTGCTGCCACAACCTGATCCCGGGGCTGAACAACAACGCGATGCTGGAGGTGCCGTTTGACACCAGCCGGGCGATCGTCAGCCTTATGGTCTCCGGCACCTTTGCCCGCTGCCGCGACATCAAATGGGTATTCGCCCATTCCGGCGGCAGCCTGCCTTCGCTGGCCGGCCGCATCGACGTGTTTATGAAACGGCGCAAGGATATCGCCGAGATCGCGCCGCACGGCGCGATGGCGGAATTTGAGCGGCTCTATTTTGACACGGCGAATGGCGCCTGGGCGCCGAGCATGGCCGGCCTCCTGAAGATCGTGCCGTTTTCGCAGATCATGTTCGGCAGCGACTTTCCCTATTTCTCCACCGCGATGACGGCGACGGTTCTGAAGCAGGGAGGGTATGGCCGCGCCGCGATGGATGAGATCGACTTTGCCACGGCCGAGCGGCTGATGCCGCGCCTGCGCGCGTTGTGACTGGAAACCGCTTCCAAAATCCCGTCATGCCAGCTTCCGTTTGGGAAACCTGCACGCGGCTTGCCGGGGGGAGGAGTGCAGCGGTGAAGCAATCTCTGCAACGGCGCGTATTGCCTGACGAGATTGCTTCGCGGAGTTTATCCTCGGGCCGCACCCACGGGCCGGGCCTTTGGCCCGCCCGAGGACAGGCTCCGCGCGGACCCGTGGGCTCGCAATGACTGCCGAAAATATGGGTCCTTATCAAGGATCCGGGATTCGCCTCAGGACACGGAGCCGGCCGGCTTGACGATGATGCGGCCGACCATCATCGGGTGGATGGTGCAGAAATAGGTGAATTCGCCCGGCGTCTTGAAGGTGTAGGAGAAGATGTCCTTGGTATCGAGCGCAGCCGAATGAAAGACGCGGCCCTTCTCGGTCACCGTGTGCGGGCTGCTGTCGTCGTTGGTCCAGGTGACCGTGGTGCCGGCGGTCACGGTCAGGGTCTGCGGCATGAACTGCATATTCCGGATCTCGACGGCGGCCGGGGCTGCCTTTACCGGCGTCGCACCGCCGGCAAAGGCGGCGGCGGGCGCGGCGGCAAAGAGGGCGGCGCAGAGGGCGATCTTCAGCATGGCTCTATCCCCAAAAGGCTGATGGCATCAAGCGGCGAGCGGGCTGTCGGTCAGCGCTGGGGCGCCCCGGCCGCGGATGAAATCGACATCGCGCACGCCGAGGAATTTGCCCAATTCCCCGGCCGGCACCGTCATCGGCCCCGGATGCGGGGCGGTGCCGGGGGCGGGCTGCGGAAAGGCGGTCGAGGCTGCGGTGTGAAAGGTCACGTGCCCCTCGACCTTCTGGATGATCTGGTGGATGTGGCCGTTCAGGACGGTGACCGAGCCAAAGCGCTTCAAATAACCAAAGGCGCGGCCGGAATCGGCGGTGCCCCAGCCCCAGGGCTGGTAGATTGTCCATAGCGGCAAATGGGCGAGGACGACGATCGGGGTGCTGGCCGAACGGTGCGCCAGATCCTTTTCGAGCCATTCGAGCTGATCGTCGCCGAGGGTGGCGAGACCGGCGGATTTGAACCCGGGACTGAAGTTGAAGACGTTGATCAGCGCGACAAAATGCACTCCGGCGACATCAAAGCTGTACCAGCCGCGCCCCTCTGTCCCCTTGCCATAGCGGGCAAGATAAGCCTTGCCATTGTCGGCGTCGGCGACATCGTGCTCGCCGGGGATATGAAAGACCTGTTTGCCCGCCGCCTTGATCGTCTGGTCGGCGATGTCCCACTGTTCCTCTTTGGACAGATGGCTGATGTCGCCGGTATGGACGAGAAAGGCGGGCTCATTCGGCATCGCCCGGATCTTGGCGATCGCCGCGGCGAGTGTCGCCGTCGGATCGGGGTTTGGCGGCAGGTGAAAGCCGATATGGCTGTCGCTGATCTGGACAAACTGGAGGCTGTGCCCGCGCGCCGTGGCGGCCGAGGCTTCGCCGATCAACCCCAATGTCTTTGGCACCCCGCCGCTCAAGGTCCATACCACCCCGGTCCCGGCCCAGGTCATGCATTTCAACAGGCCGCGCCGGGTCGTCCCGCCGGGAGTCTCGGGCTTGAAGGGGTCGCTCATGTCGCTGTCTCCTCGCTGCGGCACCAAAAGCCGTGCCGCGGGTTGAGACCGGCGCGCGGGCGCCGATATTCGCGGCGTCGGCAAGTTTTTTTGTGGGAATAAAATCGCCGGGTCTGCGATCCTCTCCCAATGGCCGCGGAACCCGAACCCTCGCCGTCGGCGGTGCTGCTGCCGCATCTCGACGCGGCCTACAACCTCGCGCGCTGGATCATGGGCAGCGTCGAGGACGCCGAGGACGTGGTGCAGGAGGCAATGGTGCGCGCACTCACGTATTTTCCGAGCTTTCGCAAGGGGAGCGCGCGCGCCTGGCTGTTGCAGATCGTGCGCAACACCGCCTATTCGGTCTTGCGTACCCGGCGCGGCGTGCGGCTCGTGCCGCTCGCCGAGGAGACCGGCGAGGACGATGATCCCGGCGTCGCGCTGATCGACCCGGGCGACGATCCCGAGGTCGCGCTGATCCACGTCCGCGACCGCGAGCTGCTCGACACCCTGATCGAGCGGCTGCCGCTCGGTCTGCGCGAAACATTGGTCATGCGCGAACTGGAGGAGTTGTCCTACCGCGAGATTGCGGAGATCACCGACGTGCCGATCGGCACGGTCATGTCGCGGCTGTGGCGCGCACGCCGGCTCCTGGCCAGCGCTGCCGAAGGCGAAGCGAGATGAGCGCGGAGCGCTGCGACAAGGCTCTCCTGCTCCAGGCCGAATTTGACGGCGAGCTGGACGCCGCAGAGGCCGCAGCAATTGCCGAACACCGCGCCCATTGCCCGATCTGCCGGACGAACTGGGCGGAGCTTCGCCGCGTGCGCGAGACGGTGCGCGAGAACGCCACCTATCACCGCGCCAGCCCGGCCCTGCGCGCGGCGGTGACGGCGCGGCTCGCCGCGGCGGTGCCGGCACAGGTAGCGGTCCGCCCCACCCGCTGGTGGCGCAAGGTGCTGAGCGGTACCATCGGCGCTGCGCTCGCTGCCTCGATCCTGCTGGCCTTATGGCCCGCCGGGCAGACAAGCCTCCTCGATGCCGTGGTTGACGACCATGTCCGCGCCCTGCAACCCGGACATCTCGTCGATGTTCCCTCCTCCAACCGGCACACGGTCAAGCCGTGGTTTGCCGGCCGGCTCGATTTTTCTCCGCCGGTCAAGGACCTGACAGCACAGGATTATCCGCTCCTCGGTGGGCGGCTCGACTATCTCGGCGGTCATCCCGTCGCCGCCCTTGCCTATGCCCATGGCGGGCATCGCATCGACCTGTTTGTCTGGCCGCAGGCGGGCGGGGATACGGCGCCGCAGACGGCCGAGCGGCATGGCTACAACCTGGTCCATTGGCGGCAGGACCAGATGGCTTTGTGGGCTGTTTCCGACATCGAGCCCGCGCTTCTGCGCGCTTTTGTCCGCGACTGGCGCGCCTCTGCGAAGTGAGCGCGGCCGATCGCGAGAACGCCCGCAGCGGCAAGGTGTTGACGAGGCGTGCCGGGGCGAGGAGAGCCGATCCATGCGGGTTGCCGAGCTGATGCGGCGCGATTTTGTCCTGCTGCACCGCGACGACAGCGTCGATCGCGCCGGCCGGCCGCTCGGCCTGCTGAGCCGCGATGCCCTGGAGCATCTGTCCTCGCCCGACGCGGGAGTGTGAACCGCGAGGTGGTTGCGCGCCTGCTCCGCGGAACCTGTCAGGCCGATCGCGGTCGCCCACCAGGAATGCGCCGATCGGGCCTTTCTGCCGCACCCTTGTCAGGGGAGCGGGCGGATACCACTTCTGGGATCATTGGAAGAACGGGCTGCCACTATCGATGACTGTGATCGGGTCCGCTGACCCTGATCTTTTGGCCGGTGAAATGAGCGGTCGGAATTACCGGGAGTATCTCGCGTTAACGGAAGCGGAGCCGGCCGCGATCAGCGCATCGCAGGCAGCTATCTACAGGTGAAGACCATGGCGAAGCCAAAGAGAGGGCGTTCGACCGCGGCGGTCGACGATCACGTCGGGGCCCGCATTCGCGAGCGTCGCATCATGCTGGGTCTGACCCAGCAGCAACTGGCCGAGATGATCGGCGTCACGTACCAGCAGGCCCATAAATACGAGCGCGGCATCAACCGGGTCTCGGCCGGGCGGCTGTTTGAGATCGCGCGGGCCCTCTCCGCGCCGATCAGCTACTTCTATGAGGGGATCGGCGAGGAAGGGCCAAAGCAGATCACGCCGCACCAGCGCATGCTGCTGGAGATCGCCCGGAATTTTGCCGAGATCCGCAACGAAAAGCACCAGGAAGCAGTGAGCCAACTCGCCCGCGCCCTGGCGAGCCGGTAAGAGCGGGCTTTTCGCGACGGTTACAGGCCGCAGCCGGCAACCGGAGCCGTCATCACAGAACCCATGCCGGGCACGGCGGGGTGCGGCTCCCGTTGTGCCGCAACCCGCCTGCCCCCGCTTCCTGATCGGCGGCTGATCCCCGGAACCCCGCTCGCCGCCGGGCGGGATTATTCCGCCGCTTGCAGCAGCGGGCGGAGCGCCGTGCGCGTCTGCATCGCGTAAACCTCGCGCCAGCCGATCCCGGCCGGGGCGATAAAATCGCCGCTCCTCACCTCGGTCATCACCTCGGGGTCAAGGACGCCCGGCGGCAGCGTGCCGTCTGCACGCAAGGCGCGGGCGGCGCGCAGGAGGCGGCGCCGGGTCTGCGTGATCATCCGGTCACTTGGCCCGAGGTGCTCAAAATCGTGATCGGTGATTGGCCCCATGCTCTCGGTCACCGCCTGATCCTGATTGTGGATGCCGGTGATGCCGGTATAGATCCCGCCCCGGCGCTGGTCCTCGCGATCGATCAGCCAATCGTTGCCCTCACGGCCGGCCAGCCGCCAGCGCCCAAACCAGTCGGTCGTGTTTGGCACATGATCCATTGTCAGCGTGGAGCCGGGCAAGATGCGGGCGCTGCTCCGCGCGGCGCGGTCCTGCGGCAGGTTCTTCCATGTCAGGCTGACAAACATCGTATGGGTGTCGTCCATCGGCACCCACGCCCGGCTGTTGACGCGATCAATCGCGCCCTGCGGTGTCTGCGTCCAGAACGGGAAGAGGAAGTTGGCAAAGCGCCAATAGGTCTTATCCTCCTCGGCCGGCCGATAGGCGGCGTACATCGTGCCCCAATCGGTGTCGGTGGCATGGTATTCCGGTGCCCGGTTGGCGATCGTGTAGTAGATCAGATTGTCCGTCGGGACCTCGTCCGGAGCGACCGCGCCGGCGTGCAGAAAGCCGAAATGCGAGGTGTCGATGTCGCCTTCGAGCGCCTGCAGCCAATTGCATTCGCGCTGTGCGAAGGTGATCTGCAGATCGGCCTCGGGCAAGAGCGCCGCCTCGATCATCGGCAGGGGTGGCGCCTCTTCGCGCGCACCCATATAGACCCAGATCACGCCGTTGCGCTCGGCCACCTTGTAGGCCTTGGCCTTGACCTTGTGCTTGTAGTCCTGTTGCGCGGGCGTGTTGGGCATGTCCACGCAATTGCCCTCGGCGTCATATTTCCAGCCGTGATAGACGCAGCGGATGCCGCCGTCCTCATTGCGCCCCATAAACAGCGAGGCGCAGCGGTGCGGGCAGCGGTGATCCATGACCCCGACCCGGTCTTCACTGTCGCGAAAGGCGATGAGCCGCTCGCCCAGGAGCATCAGGCGCATCGGCGGACCGTCGCGCTCCACTTCCTTTGACATCGCCGCCGGCAGCCAGTACTGCCGCATCAGCGCGCCCATCACGGTGCCTGACCCGGTCCGGGTCAGGGCTTCACCATCTTTCTTGCTGGTCACGTCTTCTCTCCCTACGACCAGAGGACAAAACCGAGGCCGGTGCCCGATCCGGCCGGGGTGCGGTAGCCGGGGACATAGCACGACCACTGCGGCTCAAGATGCTCGGCGGCGCCGGCGGCGCAGATCCACATGCGGATCTCCGAACTGCCCGAGTTGAGCTTATTGCGCGGCAACGATTGCAGCGCCGCAGCGTCCTTTTTTGCGATGGCGTCGAGCACGCCGCGGTCGAGCGCCTCATCGACGACAAAATGGCTGAGCCCGCCCGAACCGACGATGCCGATGCGCGCATCGCCCGGATAGCTCTCCACCGCCGCACGGATCGCCTGGCCAAGCTGATAGCAGCGCCGCGGCGTCGGCTGGTTCGGCGGAAAGTAAGTATTGATCAGGACTGGCACCACCGGCAGCCTCTGATCTTCCATCAGCCGCTTGCGGACAAAGGCGAAGGCGTGGCCTTCGCCTTTGTCCGGCGGCAGGGCGTTGGAGGCGACCGGCTCAAAATCGTGGTCGATCAGGGCGACGATCAGATGCCGGGCGAGAGTGCTGTCGACCGGATACTCGCGCGGCTCTTTTTCCTCGTAATAGCGGGCGTTGGCGCGCCGGGCCCAATCCGGGCCGCCCGTGCTTTTTGGCGGCATGTTGCGGATGGTTTCACCGTGGTAGACGACAAAACCCGGCATGTTGTCGTCGTGATAGAGCTCCTTGTGGTCGTCGCCAAAGATGATCAGAGCGCCGAGATCGGCGCGCCCTATAGCTTCTTTCAGCCGGGCCACCCCCGCCTGGGCCTCGTCATGGCGAGCCTTGAAGCGCTCCGGCGTCAGCTCGGCGGTGATATGCGGCCCAGCCCGTCCAAGCAGGTCCTGATAGCTGGCCGGTTCTCCGTCCTTGTCGAGAAACTCCCGCACCCCGTCGCGGTCGATAAAGCACGGCCATTCCTCGGCCGGGGTGTTGAGCATCGGTGTGTGCGAGGTGCCGATCGCGAGAACGATTTTGGCCATCCTGTTCGCTCCTTGCCGCGTGCCGGAGAGCCCCGCGCGCCCCAGCACGCCCGGGGCCGAGCGGCGCGCGAAAGGTTAGGTCCGGAACCCGGGACCCGTCAACAGCGGCGCTTCGCCATTTTTTCGGCACGAAGCTGTTTTTATAAACCTATAACCGTCGAAGGTGTGTTGGGGATCGGCCCGAGCCATGCGCAGGGGGGTGATATGGATGGGGGCCATCGTCGGGGCGCTCGCCGCCGCCGGTGGATGGATCTTCGAGCTTGCGCTGAGCAAGGGCGCGGCTTTCATCTATGCGGTCGTGGTCAGCCTGATTGCCAATGTGGTCTTTGATTACGTTCACGAACCGGAGGCGCCGCCGCCGGCAAAGGCGGCGACGGCACCGATCCGGCCGGGGGGCGTTGCGCGCCAGGCGAGCATCGCCGGGTCGGCAAAGCCGGCCGCTCCCGCCGCCAGCGCCGAGGCTGCGTTGCCGGCTGCCGCCCGGCCGCGGCATCTGCCGGCGATCATCTCGCCGGTTCCGGTTCATCCGCTGGCTCCGCTCGCGCCGCCGCCGGCCGGCATTGCCGCAAGCGGTCGGCCCGCTCCTGCCGTCGCCACGCCGCCGGCTCCGCCGCAGCAGACGGCCCTGGCGGCCCCGTCGTTGCCTGCGGCGGCCGGGACTGCCGCGCCCTCTCCTCCGACGCTGCCGCGGACGGCTCTGGCG
>JBOHMF010000101.1:0-11674 GCA_050730055.1 Allostellaceae bacterium | reverse complement strand
GCGTCAGGATCATCGACCTGACCACCACCTATCTCGGGCCCTATGTCACGCAGTTTCTCGGCGACATGGGGGCTGATGTGATCAAGATCGAACCGCCCGGCGGCGAAGCCGGCCGCAATCCACGACCGGGCCACTCGCCAGAGATGGGCGCAGGATTTCTGAATGCCAACCGGAACAAGCGTTCGCTCGCGCTCGATCTGAACAAACCCGGTGCGCGGGAGGTTGTGCTGCGTCTCGCCGCCGGGGCCGACGCCTTTGTCCAGAACTTCCGCCCCGGCGTCGCCGAGCGCCTCGGCCTCGGCGAGGAGGCGGTGCGCGCCGCGGCGCCCACCATCGTCTATGTCTCGATCAGCGGCTTTGGCGAAAAGGGTCCCTTTGCGCAACGGCCGGCTTATGACCCGGTGATCCAGGGATTTTCCGGGCTGGCGAGCGTGCAGGCCGGATCGGACGAGGTGCGCCCGCGCCTCGTGCGCACGATCCTGCCGGACAAGCTGACCGCGATCACCGCCTCGCAGGCGATCACCGCCGCGCTCTTCGCACGCCAGCGCACCGGCGCGGGCCAGCACGTGCGCCTGTCGATGCTGGAGGCGGTCGTCGCCTTTTTGTGGGCCTCGGACATGAGCGGCCAGACCTTTGTCGGCGATGAGCCGATGCGGCAGGAGGCGGCGAGCACGATCGATCTGATCTATGAGACGGCGGACGGCTACATCACTGTGGCAGCGCTGACCGATCGCCAGTGGACGGGGTTGGCCGAGGTGCTCCAGCGGCCGGATTTTCTGACCGATCCCCGCTTCACGACCCCGGCGCTGCGCCAGCAGAACATCGAGGAGCGTCTGCGGCTGACCCAGGAGGCGCTGCTGGCGCGCCCGGCCGGGGAATGGCTTGCCCGGCTGGAGCGCGTCGGCGTTCCCTGCGGCCCGGTCCTGACCCGCAACGACATGATTCACCACCCGCAGGTCGCGGCCCTGGGTCTTGTCGCCGAATATGACCACCCCGCGGCCGGGCCGCTGCGCCAGGCGCGCCCGGCGGCGCGCTTTTCGGAGACGCCCGCCGCGATCCGCCGCGGCGCCCCGGCGCTTGGCGAACACACGGAGGAGATCCTCGCCGAACTCGGCTATTCCGCCACCGGAATCGCCGCGCTCCGGGCCGAGGGCGCGGTCAGCGGCGGCCCTTCGACAGGCTCAGGGGGTGGGCGATGATCGATTTCTATTACTGGCCGACGCCAAACGGCTGGAAGGTCGCGATCATGCTTGAAGAGTGCACCCTCCCCTATCGCGTGATCCCGGTCAATATCGGCAAGGGCGACCAGTTCCAGCCGGAATTTCTCGCGATCAGCCCAAACAACCGGATGCCGGCGATCGTGGATCATGATGGTGCAGACGGCCCGCTCCCGGTCTTTGAATCGGGCGCCATTCTCCTCCATCTGGCCGAGCGCGCCGGCCGCTTTCTGCCGCACTCGGCGCGCGGCCGGAAGGAGGCGCGCGAATGGCTGTTCTGGCAGGTCGGCAATCTCGGGCCGGCGGCCGGACAGTTGAGCCATTTTGTCAATTACGCCGAGGGCGAGCACCCTTATTCCAAAAAACGCCATGCCGACGAGTACAACCGCTGCCTTGGCGTGCTCGAACGCCGGCTTGAGGGCCGCGCGTTCATCCTCGGCGACTATTCGATCGCCGATATCGTGTCCTGGCCCTGGGTGCTGATTGCAAAGCCGCTCGGCCAGCCGCTCGACGCATTTCCCAACGTCGCGCGCTGGCGCCAGAGGATCAAGGAGCGCCCGGCAGTGCAGCGCGGGGTCGATCTCGGCAAGGAATGGCGCCGTCGCGCCCCGCCCACCGCCGAGGAGCGCAAGATCCTCTTCAACCAGACTGCTGAGAGCGTGCGCCCACAGGGGTGAAGCTTCGGCTCTTATTCCCTGGCTGCACTCTCTATATAATCCATCGCCTCCTGCGCTGTCGTCGCGAAGAAAAGATATTCCGACAGTGCGCGCGGAAGGAATCTTTCCCGGTCCATGCGTTCGAGTTGCAGGCTCAAGCCGTCGTAAAATCCCGCGATATTGAGAAATACGATCGGCTTGTTGTGCATATTCTGTTTCTTGTATTCGAGAACCTCGGTGATCTCGTCGAGCGTGCCGAGACCGCCGGGCAGCACGGCCACGGCATCGGCGCGGGCGAGAAGGGTCGCGCGGCGCTCGGGCCAATCGCGGGCGATGATCATTTCGTCGGCGTTGGGACGGGCTTTGGCCTTGATCGGCTCGACCGAGATGCCGACGATCCGGCCACCCGCCGCTTGCGCGGCATCGGCGATGACCTTCATCGTGCCGGCATTGGACCCGCCCCAGACCAGGGTATGCCCGCCGCGGGCCACGAGCCTCGCAAACTCTCTGGCGGCCTTTGTATAGCGTTCCGCGACCTCCTGCACCGAGCAGAACACGGTGATGTTCATGCCTTGGCTCCCTTGTCGGCGCGTTACGGCCGCTTGCAGAAAACCCCATCCTTCATGATCATCGCCAAGTGCTCGCCCTGGCCGTCAAGGAGAGAAATATCGGCGAGCGGATCGCCCTCGACGGCGATCAGGTCGGCGCGCGCGCCGGGCGCGACGACGCCGAGTTCGCCGGCTCGGTTCAAAAGTTCGGCATTGACCACGGTCGCCGAGCGGATGATGTCAAAGGGCGCCATCGCTTCGGCGCGAATGACAAATTCGCGCGCTTGATGGCGGTGCATCACGCCCAGAAGATCGGTGCCGTAGCCGATCCTGACCCCGGCCCCTTGCAGGATTGCGAGCGAACGCAACCCGGCCTCGCGCACATCGCCGAGCTTCTGGAGGCTCGCTTCGGGAAAGCCCAATTCGCGGCCAAATCGGTGGAGCGCGTCAAAGGTGACGAGGGTCGGCACGACAAAGGCCCCGGCGCGGGCGACGTGCGCGGCGGTCTCGGTGTCGATCAGATTGGCGTGCTCGATCGAGCGCACGCCAAAATCGACCGAGCGGCGGATCGCCGCAGGGGTATAGGCGTGCGCCATCACATAAGTGTGCCAGGCACGCGCCTCCTCGACGATCGCGCGGACCTCCTCCTCGCTGTATTGCAGATTGGCGATCGGGTCATAGGGTGAGGCGACGCCGCCCGAGGCCATGATTTTGATCTGGGTTGCTCCCTTTCTCAACTCGTCGCGCGCGGCGCGGCGGCACTCGGCGACGCCGTCGGCGATGCGGGCAAGCCCGGCGCTGCCCTCGCAACAGGCGCAGGCGATAACGCTCTGCGTGCGCGGGCGCAGATCGCCGTGCCCGCCGGTCTGGGACAGCGCCCGTCCCGACGGGAAAAGGCGCGGCCCGGCGATCAGCCCCTCCTCGATCGCTTCGGCGAGGCCTCCATCGGCGCCGCCGGCGTCGCGCACGGTCGTAAAGCCGCGCCGCAACATGCCTTCCAGGACCCGCGCCGATTGCAAGGTCAGCAGGGTGACGGGCCGTTCCGGCAATCGGGCAAGGGCGGAATCGACGGCAACGACATGGACGTGCGCGTCGATCAGCCCGGGCATCAGGGTGCGGCCGCGGAGATCGACCGTCTCGGCGGCGGCGCTTGTGATCGGCCGGTCGGCGACCTCGCGAACCCGGCCGTCCTCGACGAGGACATGGTGATCCTCGCGGCGCTCCCGGCTTGTGCCATCGAGAACCGCGCAATTGGCAAGGATGGTCAACGCCATCGAACGATCCCTCTGAGGCCCGTTTGCCCTCTGCCTACATCTCAACTGTGGACGACGGCAAGGAGGTGTCGATGTCTCTCGCAAAATATCAGGTTCTGATCGGCGGCAAGTGGCAGGACGCCGCTTCGGGCGCGCATTTTGAGAGCTTTAATCCTTACACGGGCAAGCCCTGGGCCCTCATCCCGCGCTGCGGCGAAGAGGATGCTGCGCGCGCCGTTGCCGCGGCATCGGCCGCCTTTGACGAGGGCCCCTGGCCGCAGATGACCGCAACAACGCGGGGCGCGCTGCTGCGCCGGCTCGGCGATCTGATTGCCGAAAATGCCGAGGCACTCGCCGCCACCGAGGTCCGCGACAACGGCAAATTGATCACCGAGATGCTCGGCCAGACCCGCTATGTCCCGCAATGGTACTATTACTATGGCGGGCTGGCCGACAAGATCGAAGGCGGCGTTATCCCGATCGACAAGACCGGCGTGTTCAACTACACGCGCTGGGAGCCCCTGGGCGTTGTCGCCGCGATCGTGCCGTGGAACTCGCCGCTGCTCTTGCTCTCCTGGAAACTGGCACCAGCCCTGGCGGCCGGCAACACGGTTGTGGTCAAGCCGTCGGAATTCACCTCGGCCTCCGCGCTCGAATTTGGCCGCCTGATCGAGAAGGCCGGGTTTCCGCCGGGAGTCGTTAACATCGTCACCGGCTTTGGCAATGAAGCCGGCGAACCGCTCGTCACCCACCCGAAGGTCGCCAAGATCGCCTTTACCGGCGGCGAGATGTCGGGCCAGCGGGTCTATGAGAGCGCGGCGCGCGGGCTGAAGCGCGTCACCCTCGAACTCGGCGGCAAATCGCCTAACATCGTCTTTGACGACGCCGTTCTCGACGATGCGGTCAAGGGCGCGATCTCCGGCATCTTTGCCGCGACCGGGCAGACCTGCATCGCCGGCTCGCGGCTTCTCGTCCAGCAGAGCATCCACAACCAGTTTGTCGATAAGCTCGTCGCCTTTGCCAAAACCGCCCGGATGGGCGACCCCGCCGACCCCGACACCCAGGTCGGGCCGATGACGACCCCGCCGCAATACAAGAAGATCCTCGACTATATCGCGATCGGCAAAAGCGAAGGAGCAAAAGTCGCGCTTGGCGGCGGCCCGGCCGACAAGAGCCGCTTTGGCGAAGGCTTGTTTATCGAGCCGACGATCTTCACCGGCGTCGATAACCGGATGCGCATCGCGCAGGAAGAGATCTTCGGACCGGTCCTGTCGATCATTCCCTTTGCCGACGAGGAGGAGGCGGTCGCGATCGCCAACAACACGGTCTACGGTCTCGCCGCCGGAGTGTGGACGCAAAGCATCCGCCGCGCCATCCTGATGGCGGAGCGCTTGCGTGCCGGAACGGTATGGGTCAACACCTATCGCGCGGTCAGCTTCATGTCGCCCTTTGGCGGGTACAAGCGCAGCGGGCTTGGCCGCGAGAACGGCCGGGACGCGATCTACGGATATCTGCAACAGAAGAGCGTGTGGATTTCGACCGCCGCCGAGGTGCCAAACCCGTTTGTGATGCGTTGATGCGCCAGCCCGCGGCTTGCGCGCGCGCGACGCCGCGGGCTAACGTCCGTTGCGGCACGGAAGGGGAGAACGCGACATGACGATACTGGTTCTCGGCGGCACCGGCTTTATCGGCCGGCGGCTCATACCGCTCCTCATTGAGCGCGGCGAAGACATCGTGTGCCTGGACATCAACCCCGGCACCGCCGATTACAGCCGCTTTGGCGCCCGGGTGAAGGTGCTGCGCGGCGATGTCGGCCAGTTTGACGAGGTCATGGCGGCGACGGTCGCGGCAAAGCCCGCGCGCATCGTCAACCTCGCCTATTATCTCGGCAGCGAGCACCCCCCGCACACCGCGCTCAAACTCAACATCCTCGGCATGGACAACTGCTTTGAGGCGGCGCGCCTCTGCGGTGTCAACCGCGTCGTCTTTGCCAGTTCGGTCGCGGTCAGCGGCGAGCAGAAGCATTACAGCGAGCGCGTCGTCACCGAGGACGACTTCCGCCACGGCCACGTGCAATACGCGATGCACAAGATCTTCAACGAGTGGCAGGCGCAGGATTATCGCGAGAAATACGGGATGGAGATCACCGCGATCCGCCCGGCCAACGTCACCGGCCCCGACAAGATCGTCGGCTCGGTCGATCATGTCAAATGCATCACCTTTCCGGCAAAAGGCCAGCCGATTTCGCTTCCGTACAAGGACACGATGCGCTGCCCTGTCCATGTCGATGACATCGCCGAGGTCTTTGCCCGTGTCCTCTTGACCGATAAGCCCCGGCACGCGGTCTATAATTCGGGGGGCACGACGATCAGCCTCGGGGAACTCGCCGATCTCGTGCGCGAGTTTCTGCCCGATGCGCAGATCCGCTTTGAGCATGAGACCGGCGGGCGCGAATTGTCGGGCAATTATCTGATCGACAATTCCCGCCTCGTGCAGGAATTCGGGGTGCAGTACCGCCCCTATCGCGAGCGGGTGTTGCAGATCATCAATGACACCCGCCGGGATGCCGGCCTCTCGCCGATCGCCGCGCGGTAGGGCGGAACGGGGGCGCGCCCCCGGGCGGTTGCCGGCGGCCGCACGGCGCGGAGTCCAAGCCCTTTCTCTGATCGGAGCCTGTGAGACCTGCCCGCAATCCTTCATGCGCTTGTCGAAGTCCTGATCCCGCCGAGCAGCCTGCCGTTTCTCGCCATCATCGGCGGTCTTTTCGCGCGGCGCCGGCGTCGCTTTGGTCGGGTCCTGGTGAGCGTGGCGCTCGCCGGTCTCGTTGTCCTGTCCCTGCCAGACACGGCGCGGCTCCTGGTCTGGCTGCTGGAACGGGGTCTGCCGCTTGCCCCTCCACCCGGCGAGAAGCCGGGCGCAATCGTCATCCTCAGCGGCGATGTCGCGCACGAGGCCGGCGGCGGGGTCACGGTCGGGGCGCTGACCCTGGAGCGGCTGCGCACCGGGGCCCGGCTCGCGCGCGCGACCGGATTGCCGATCCTGGTGAGCGGAGGCGCGATCAATGCGGGCGAGCCGACGCTCGCACAATTGATGGCGCGGAGCCTCAAAAGGGATTTCGCCACCCCCGCCACCTGGATCGAGGCGCGCTCAAAAGACACCTGGCAGAACGCGCGCTTCAGCGCGGCGATCCTGCGGCGCCACCACATCGACGCGATCTATCTTGTGACCAATGCGTGGCACATGCGGCGGGCGCTGATCGCCTTCGCCCCCCTTCCCGTCGCCGTCACCGCCGCGCCGACCCTGCTCGACCCGCCGCCCGAACTGGCCTGGTCCGACTTTGTGCCGCAGGCGAAAGCCTGGCATATGAGCTATTACGCGCTGCACGAATGGATCGGCATTGCCTATTACAAACTGCGCGAATGGTAGCCCTGGCCGCCGTCACTCCACCGTGACGCTCTTGGCGAGATTGCGCGGCTGATCGACATCGGTGCCCTTCACGACCGCGACGTGATAGGCGAGCAACTGGATCGGGATCGCATAGAGAAGCGGGGTGACAAAGGGATCGCACTGCGGCACCGCGATGCCGTGGGCAAGCCGCGGGCCCAGGCGCGCCAAGCCCTCCGCATCCGAGATCATCACGACCCGGCCGCCGCGCGCCATCACCTCCTCGACATTTGACACGGTCTTTTCAAAGAGATCGTCCGAGGGCGCCAGCACGATCACCGGCACATTCTCGTCGATGAGGGCGATCGGCCCGTGCTTCATCTCGCCGGCGGCATAACCCTCGGCGTGGATGTAGGAAACCTCCTTGAGCTTCAACGCGCCTTCGAGGGCCAGCGGATAAGAGGTGCCGCGCCCGAGATAGAGCACGTCGCGCGCTTCGGCAATCTGCGCCGCGATCGCGGCGATGCGCGCATCGTGGTTCAAGACCTCGCTGGCGCGCGAGGCCACCTCGGTCAAGGCTCCGGCAAACGCCGCCGCGCGCGCACCGTCGATGGCGCCGCGGGCGCGGGCCAGCGCCAGCGCAAAGCACGCCAGCACGGCAAGCTGGGTGGTGAACGCCTTGGTCGAGGCGACGCCGATCTCGGGTCCGGCGAGGGTCGGCAGCACCACGTCGGCCTCGCGCGCGATCGAGCTTTCCGGCTGGTTGACGATGGCGATGATTTTCTGCCCCTCGCCGCGCGCATAGCGCAGAGCCGCCAAGGTGTCGGCGGTCTCGCCCGATTGCGAAATGAAGACCGCCGCCCCGCCCCGCGGCATCGCCGGCGCGCGGTAGCGGAATTCCGAGGCGATATCGACCTCGACCGGGAGGCGCGTCAGGCGTTCGAGCCAGTGCCTGGCGATGAGGCCGGCATGATAGGACGTGCCGCAGGCGATGATCGCGATCCGCTCAAGCTCGGAGAGCGCAAAGGGCAGCGTTGGCAGATGCACCGCGCGCGTCGTCGGGTTGATCAGCGCATTCAGCGTGTCGCCGATGACCGCCGGCTGCTCGAAGATCTCCTTCTGCATGAAATGGCGGTAGTTGCCCTTGCCGATCAGCGCGCCCGAGTGGGCGGTGTCGTAGATGCGGCGCTCGACCTTGGCGTTGCCGGCGTCATGGATCACAACGCTGCGCGAGGTGACGATCGCCCAATCGCCGTCTTCAAGATAGGTGATGCGGCGCGTCAGCGGCGCCAGCGCGAGTGCGTCCGAGCCGACAAACATCTCGCCCTCGCCG
Source organism: Allostellaceae bacterium (assembly GCA_050730055.1). GTDB lineage: Bacteria > Pseudomonadota > Alphaproteobacteria > ATCC43930 > CGMCC-115725 > AP-15. The sequence goes on along the minus strand of JBOHMF010000101.1, from coordinate 3,283 downwards.
TAGCCGATCGCCAGCGGCGGCCCGCGGCGGGCACAGACCAGGAGATCGCGCTCGCCGGCAAACAGAAAGACGAGGGCAAAGGCGCCTTCCAGCTGCGGCAGGATGCGCGCCACCGCCGCGGCCGGCGCCAGACCTTGCGTCAGCGCATGCGTCGCCAGGATCGCCACCGCCTCGGTGTCAGTGTCGGTGCGGAACGGGTAGCCGAGAGCGGTCAGCTCGCGGCGCAGCGCCTGGTAGTTCTCGATGATGCCGTTATGGACGACGGCAACCCGGTCGGTAGCGATCGGGTGCGCATTCTTCTCGATCGGCAGACCATGCGTCGCCCAGCGCGTATGGCCAATGCCGATCGCTCCCTCGACCGGCTCCCCTGCGATGCGCCGCGCCAGATTATCGAGTTTGCCCTCGGCCCGGCGGCACTCGATGCGGCCATCGACCAGGGTGGCGATCCCGGCCGAATCATAGCCGCGATATTCGAGCCGGCGCAGACCTTCGATGAGGCCGGGCGCGACCGCGCCACGGGCGATGATCCCGACAATCCCGCACATTACCCGTTCTTTCCTCGCAGGTGCTCGCGAACCCCGGCGAGCCGCTCGCGGATCATCGCGGCGCGGCCCGGCTTGTCGATCTGGGGTCCGCGCGCGATCGTCAGCGCCTCAGGGGGGACATCGCGGGTGACGGTGCTGCCGGCGGCGACGATCGCGCCCGCGCCGACCGCGACCGGCGCAACCAGGGCCGTGTTTGAGCCGATAAAGGCGCGCGCTCCGATCGTCGTGCGCCATTTGTTAAAGCCGTCGTAATTGCAGGTGATCGTGCCGGCACCGATGTTTGTCCCGGCCCCGATCTCGGCATCGCCGAGATAGGAGAGATGATTGGCCTTGACGCCCCGCCCGAGCCTTGTCGCCTTGACCTCGACAAAATTGCCGACATGAACCTCGTCTTCCAGCACCGCTCCCGGGCGCAGCCGGGCAAACGGGCCGACGATCGCGCCGCAACCGATCTCGGCTCCTTCGAGATGCGAGAAGGCGCGCACCCGCACCCCCTCGCCGACCGTGACGCCCGGGCCAAAGACGACATGGGGTTCGACGACGACATCGCGGCCGAGCCGCGTGTCAAATGACAGAAAAACCGTTTCCGGCGCGATCAGCGTGGCGCCCGCCGCCAGCGCCTGCGCGCGCAGCCGGGTCTGCATCAGCGCCTCGGCGGCGGCCAGTTCGGCGCGGGTGTTGACACCGACCAGCTCCTCGGCCGGCACCTCAACCGCCCGACAGAGAAGTCCCTGCCGCCGCGCCGCGCGAACGATGTCGGTCAGATAGAACTCGCCCTTTTGGTTGTCGCGGTCGAGCGCATCGACAAGGGCGAAAAGGTGACGCCCATCGATCGCCATGATGCCGCCGTTGCACAGCCCAATCGCCCGCTCTTCCGGGCTGGCCTCGGCCGCCTCGACGATTCGCTCCAGGGTGCCGTCGGCGGCCAGCACAAAGCGGCCATAGGGTCCGGGATCGGCGGGCCGCATCCCGGCGGCAACGAGCGCCGCCCCGCTGTCGCGGTGCTCGCCGAGGAGGCGGGATAATGTCCCGCCGGTCAACAGCGGCGTGTCGCCATAGAGCACCAGCACCGCGGCGATGTCTCCGATTGGGGCCAGCAGCGGGGCCAACGCGGGGCGCGCCGCGCGCACCGCGTCGCCGGTGCCGAGCGGCGCCTCCTGCACGACGCAATCGGCCGGAGCGACGGCGTGCGCCACCGCTTCCATCCCGGGTGCGAGAACGGCCACGGTCGCGGCCGGTCCGAGCGGTTCAAGGGCAGAGAGAAGATGGGCGATCATCGGCCGCCCGGCGATCTCGTGCAGAACCTTGGGCCGCGCCGATTTCATGCGCGTGCCGCTGCCGGCGGCAAGGATCAGGGCGGCAAAACGAGGTTCGATCATTGGCGGTTCCGGTTTCCCTCCGCGTCCCCGCGTGGAGCGCGACGTTCCGGGCGATGATACAGGATCGCGCGATCCTGGCACGGCCCCGCCCTGCTGCCAACACACGGATTGTTGCATAGTATGGCGTCCGCAACGCAAAGTTTGCGCTGATGAAACCTTTCCTTTTGGTTTTCGATCTGGATGGGACGCTGGTTGACAGCGTTCCCGATCTCGCCGCAGCGGCCAACGCGCTGCTGCACGAAGAGGGGCGCCCGCCGCTCGCGCAGGACGCGGTCAGAGGCATGATCGGCGACGGCATCCCGGCGCTGCTCGCCCGCGCGCTTGCCGCCGCCGGCGATCCGCGCGGGGCGGCCACCCTCTTACCCCGCTTTCTCGCTCTTTACGAGGCGAACGCGACGCGGCTGTCCCGTCCCTACCCGGCTGTGCCGGAGACGCTCGCGGAATTGCGGCGGCGTGGCTATCGCACCGCGGTGTGCACAAACAAGCCAACGCACGCAGCGCACGTTGTGCTGCGCGGTCTCGGTCTCCTGCCGCTGTTTGACGGCATCGCCGGCGGCGATTATTTTGCCGTCAAAAAACCCGCCCCCGGCCATCTGCTCGGGCTGATCGCCGAACTGGGCGGCGCGGTCGAGCGGGCGGCGATGATTGGCGACAATGAGAACGACGCCGCTGCCGCCCACGCCGCCCGCGTGCCGCTCGTGCTGATGCGCTACGGTTACGCTCGTAGCGACCCGGAGACCCTGGGCGCCGCCGCTCTTCTCGACGGATTTGCCGGCTTGCCGCGCGCCCTCGAACAGCTTGGCCTTGGCCCCTGACCGCAGCTTGCGGCGGCTTGACAGGCAGCAGGGCTGACGCCTTAATGGGTCGTGAGTGGGCGCGTAGCTCAGCGGGAGAGCACACCCTTCACACGGGTGGGGTCAGAGGTTCAATCCCTCTCGCGCCCACCAGGGAAAACAGCTTCCGCGGACACGCTCCTGCGGGCGATGCCGCGGGAGGAGCGATCGCGATGCGTTGGTCTTTCACTGCTGTCCTGGTCGGGCTGCTGGCCGCTCCGGCTTGGGCTCAGATCCCTGCGATCACCCCCCCTCAGCCGGCCACGCCTTATCCGGCCGGATCTTCTGCGGCCTCGCCCTATGCGACCGCTCCCTATCATCCGGCCACCCCCTATGGGAGCAGCCAATACCCGAGTTCGCGCTATCCCACCAGTCAGTACCCCACCAGCCGGTATCCGAGCAGCCCCTCAACTGCCAACGGCCAGCCGGTCACCCCGGCCGAAGCCGCCGCAGAGCGACAGAGCGGTCTCAGCGAACCCGACGTCCAGGCGCTTTTGCAAGGTCAGGGCTATACCAGGCTCAATAG